>DBEZQF010000055.1:0-8032 GCA_048254795.1 Collinsella sp.
GTCCATGAAGATGTAGTCGGTGCCATCGTTGTAGAGGTACTGGAACTCACGGGTGGTGAGCATGACGCTCTCGAACTTGGTGCCGGCGTTGCAGGTGTTCTCGACGACGCGGCCGCTCTTGATGTCGCGGGTCTTGTAGCGCACAAACGCGCCGCCCTTGCCCGGCTTGACATGCTGGAACTCGACGATGGTGTAGACCTTGTCCTTAATGCGGAGACCGAGGCCGTTCTTGAAGTCGGCGGTAGAAATGGTAGGCATAGCGACCTTTCTTGTTATGGGCAGAACGCACAAGCGTCCAAATTACATACGACCGAAATTATACACTTGCAGACGGCGCCTGCAGCGAGCGCATAAAAAGAGAACGCGGGGCGTCCGAATTGCTCCGGACGCCCCGCCCCAAAAATCTATCGAAATGGGCTAGCAGTCGATGACGTGCAGGTCGTGCGGGGTCTTGGTGAAGGGCTCGTAGCCGTTCTCGGTGACCACGCCGTAGTCCTCCAGGCGCACGCCGCCCACACCGGGCAGGTAGACGCCGGGCTCCATGGTAATAACCGAGCCGACCTCAATGATGTTCTTGCTACGGTTGAAGTTGGGCAGCTCATGGATGTCGATGCCCACGCCGTGGCCCAGGCCATGGTTGTAGTAATCGCCATAGCCGGCATCGCCGATGATCTTCTTGGAAAGCTTGAAAATGTCGTTGCCCTCGACGCCCGGATGGATGGCGGCGACGCACTCCTCGTGCGTACGGCGCACGAGCGCGTACAGGTCGAGCTGCTCCTGGGTAGGCTCGCCCATCACGACGGTGCGCGTCATGTCGGAACGATAATCGCAGTAGCCCGCGCCGTAATCCATGAGGACAAAGTCGCCCTTCTCGATCACGCGATCGCTCGGCACGGCATGCGGGTTGGCGGTGTTGGGACCGCTCGCCACGATGGAGCCGAAGGCAAGGCTGTCGGCGCCGTTGGCGAACATAAAGTTCTCGAGCTCGTTGCGAACCTGCTTCTCGGTCATACCAGGCTTAATAAACCCGAGCATGTGCTGGAAGGCGGCGTCGGTGATCGACTGTGCGTGGCGCATGAGCTCGATCTCCTCGGCATCCTTGATGGCGCGCATCTTGCGGATGTCGTCGTGCATCAACGGCAGCATGCAGGCGACAGAGCGGTCCTCCAGGCCGCGCTGAATGCCCTGGTAGAAGTTGATTTGCATGTCGTCCTCGACAGCGCAGACGTGGCACTTGTTGGCCGCGATCTTGCCGGCGACCCAACCGGGGATGGTGCCCTCGTCCATGTCGTAGACCCAGGGGCTGCCGGCGGGCGTGTTCTCCTCAAAGCTGTTGAGGTAGCGCGAGTCGGTATGGAACAGGCACTGGTCAGCCGTAATAAACGCCGCGTGCGGGAACTCGAAGGTGTAGTCGAAGACGCCCTTCACGCCCGTGAGCCAACGAAGATTGGCCTCATCGCGTACCACGATAGCGTCGTAACCGCGCACGACCATCAGGGCACGGACACGTTCGATACGACCGGCAGGACCGGCAGCAAACTCAGACATGCAGATTCCTTTCTTATTGTCTCAAAAAGTGCGGGACGGGTCTCAACCGAACGTCGGAATCGCATACGAACCGCAACCGATTGGAAACCCGTCCCTCAACATGATACGAAAGACGATGGATGTCAATAAATCTTAGAGAAGTTCTTTGCGGGAAGCCAAGTAGGCGTGAGCATGGCGCTCAAGAACCTCGTCCTCAACACTCGTTAGACGAATGGCGCCGAGCGCTGCGGGCAGCGGCAACATGCTGCGGTTCGAGCGGGCGAACTGCTGCTTGCGGAACTCCTCGATAAACGCGGTGGGCTCCAGGTCGAAGGCAAGTTCCTCGATGCCAAAGTCCTCCAGGCAGTCATCGACCTCAAAGACGTAATCGATATCAAAGTCGCAGGCATCATGTGCTAGGCGCGCCTCAAAGCGCATGCCCTCGGACAACAGCTGGTAGGCAGGGACCTGCGAAGCGGCATCGCCCAAGCAGGCGCGCAGGGTGCGCTCCCCCGTCTTACCAAAATCGAGTGCATGGCGGGCGCTCGGGTTCGTGGCCATCAGTACGTCCTTGCGGGCAGTCTGAGACCACTGAACGGCATTGACGAGCGCGACCTCCTCGCCCGCGAGAATCTCGGGGACGGTCTCGGTAAACTGATTCCAGCGGGACTTGCTGCTCGAAAGCATGGTGCCAACAAGTACCACATAGCCGAGCTTGAGGTCCTCGGAGTCCGCCTCGCGAACGAGGTCGAGGTCACATACGACCAAACCCGGCTCGGGACGGAACGCGATAGCGGGAAGCGCATTCGCCGACGAGGCGACGAGCGGCTTCATGGTCGTCGCGACCGTGAGCATGGCGTCGAACGTAGTCGGCAGCAAGGCGCACTCGGTGCGACCGCACCACTGATTGGCACACCAGCAAACGACCGAGCAAGTTGCCGTGTCACCGACAGCGACAACGAGATCGTCGCAGGTAATGCCGCTAGCCGACAGGGCGCCAAAGACGGTATCGGCATCGGCCAGCGTAGCACCGGCAGGAGAAACCTCAAGGGCGAGCGGCGACACGGCAAAACCGGCGTCGACCAGCGCATGCTCGACGACCCCACCAAAGCGCTCGGATGTGGCGTCGTTCCAAACCACCATCGCGCGCTTAGGCTTGCCCACAGCCGAGGCAAACATGCGCGACAGTTCCTCAAACGCGCCAAGACCGACGCGAACATCGACACTGCGGTTTTGGAAATTGATGAGTTGACGGCGAATCATAGCAGTCCACGCTCCAAAAGCATCTCGGCACAAAGGTAGGAAACGTCCTCGAAGGACTTGTTGCGAATATCAAGGGTAATATCTGCGGCTTGGCGATACAGCGGACGGCGATGCTCAAACAGGCGCGCAGCATGCTCGGGCGAGCGGAAATCGGGCCGGGTATCGGAGCGGCGAATCTGGCGCAACGAGTCCTCAAAGTCGCCTTCGAGGTACACACAGGTACCCATCTCGTGCATCAGTTCAATGTTCACCGGCGTCTCGACGATACCACCCCCGCACGATACCAGCAGGCTGCGCTCGCTCTGAAGCGAACGGAGTGCCGAGGTCTCGAGCTCGCGAAAACGATCCTCGCCCTCGGTCTTAAAAATCTCGGTCACCGACTTGCCGCATCGACGCACGACCAAACGATCGGTATCGATGAATCGACGCTTGAACATAGTGCCCACATTGCGCGCAAGCGTCGACTTGCCCGCGCCCAAAAAGCCGATAAAGAAGATATGGTCGCAGCCGTGTTTGATGTGCTGAGACATGGCGAAACCTATTCCTCGCAGGGAAGGTCGCGCAGGGCCCGGCGCTCAAAGATACGGAAGATCTGCGTGTACCACAGGTCCTGCGTTGCCTGCGGCTTGACCAGAATAGTGTCAACGCCGGCAAAGTTGCCGCTCCACACGTCCGTGTACAGCTGGTCACCGATCAGTACAGCCTCATTAGCCGTGGCGCCCAGACGCTTAAGACCCGCCTTCAAGGCAAACGGGGCGGGCTTCATGGCGTGGCTGATGGCCTCGAGCCCCAACTCACGAGCTGATGCCATGACCTGGTCGCGATGCCAGTTGTTGGACACCATGCACAGCTTAAAGCCCTTGGCATGGGCGGCCTCGAGCCAGGCGGAGACCGCAGCGGGTACCTGCTCGGTATCACGCGGCACCAGGGTGTTGTCGCGGTCGAGCAGAATGGCGCGCTTGCCGTCGGCCCAGAGGGTATCGAGGTCGATGCGATCGACCGAGGCAACATATCGTTTGGGGCTAAAAATCCTCATGATCAATTCCAAGACTGTTGATGCTCTTCGTAGGTCTTCGAGAAATACTCTTCGTCCTGCGTAATGTAGAAATACAGGTCGTCGGAGTCGGTCGGCTCAAGGGTGGCCTTGAGCGCCTCGAGCGACGGAGAGCAAATGGGCGTGGGCGGGAGGCCCTCGTGCTTATAGGTGTTATAGGGGCTATCACTCTGCAGGTCGTCGGCGGTAACCTCGCCACCGGTGACGTACATCATGGTCGCGTCGCTGTTGAGGTAGCGCAGGCCATCGAGCTTGCCCGCCAGACGGTTATAGAAAACCGAAGCCACATGCGCGCGCTGGTCGGCGTTGAGGCCCTCGCGCTCGACGATCGAGGCAAGGTTAACGATGTCGTAATCGGACATCTCCACGCCATAGCGCTCCTTGATCTTGGCCTCGCAGCTGGCAAAGTCAAGCGACTTATACTCGGCGTTGAACTGGTCAAGCATGGCGCGAATCACATCATCGGCGCTTGGGTCCTTACCCAGCGAATACGTCTTGGGGAATAGGAAGCCCTCGAGCGAATCGTTCGCAGCGTCTTTAAGGAAAGCGTAATCATTCACATAATTGCTCGCCTTGGCCTGGTTAAGGAAGTCCTCCTTAGAAATGCTGTCATACGCCTTGGCCACGCGGTCGGCGACCTGATCGACCGTCAGGCCCTCAGGGATAGTCAACGCATCGGAGCCGGCGTTGGGACCTTCCATAAGCTGCTGGACGACCTTAGTCGCGTCCATGAGCGTGGTAAACGAATACTTACCCGGCTTGAGTGACATATCAGCGTTGAGCTTTTTGACCGCAGCGTAGTAATCCTTGGGATTCTCGACGATATGGTTCTCGGAGAGGATCGAGGCGATGGTGTCGCCCGAAGCGCCTTCGGGAATCGTGATAGTAACTTGCTGACCAGCTTCAACGTTCGCGTCCCCACCGGTAATGAAACCCTTGACGGCCGGAACGACAAAGAAGACGATCGCGACCACCGCAAGCACGGCGACGACGCCACCGATAATCAAAGGCACCGGGGAGTTCTTCTTTTGGGCGCTGCGACGAGCATGGGAGTTGTAGCTTGAGCGCGTAGCCGGAGCCACGCGGTGCGTGCCTTGGACCCGGTGAGAATGACCGTGAGATTGAGGGGTCTGTGCGCGCTGAGCAGGCGCCTGCTGTGTAAAACGCGTACCGCTAGTGGGTTGTGTCGTCCGAGCAGAAGGCTGCTGCGGCACGCGAGCAGACGATTGCCGGATCGGACGAGCAACAGGCTGTTGTGCCGCGCGCTGCGTCGGCTGCGCAGGGCGCGGTGCAGGCTGTAGTGTACGCTTCGGCTGGCGCGGATCGGAAGCACTAGGCATGAGGAACCTCCTCGTTTTTACGATCAAGCCAGGTCTGCAAGAACAGGCTGGCGGCGATCATGTCAATCTTGCCCCTCATCTGCTTTTCGTTAAGCCCCTGCTCTCGCAGGATTCGCTTGGCCTCCTGCGAGGACAGACGCTCGTCCTCAAACTCCAGCGGAAGTTCGAGCTCGTCGGCAATCTTTTGGGCCACAGCGGCGACGCGCTCGGCCTGGGGGCCGGGCTCACCGGCCATGGTCAAGGGACGTCCGCTTACCAGGATATCGGGCTCATAGTCCTCGACCAGGTAGCGAAACGTCTTTGCCATGCCTGTGACCTCGGCAGCAGGAAGCACCTTGACAGGCATCGCCATCTTGCCATCACGGCTCGAGACGGCAATGCCAATCCTGGTCTCCCCTATGTCCAGCGCGAGCGCGACCACAGCGACAACCTAGGTTCTTAGGCGCCGAGCGCGGTCTTGGCGGCCGCGAGGGCATCGGCGATACCGGCGGCGTTCTTGCCACCGGCCTGGGCCATGTTGGGACGACCGCCACCGCGACCATCGACCAGGCCCGCGATCTGCTTGATCACGTTGCCGGCGTGGAAACCGGCCTTGACGGCGTCATCGGAACCAGCGGCGAGCAGGGCCGGGGTGCCCTTCTCGGTCACGCTGGCGACGACGCAGGCGACAGGGCCGGCGACCTTCTGGTGCACGGTATCCCACACGTTACGCAAATCGGCAGCCTCAAGGCCCTGCAGCTCGGCGACGACGAGCTTGTAGCCATCGAGCTCGACGGCGCCCTCGATGGCGCTGGAGATGGCGTCGGAGGAGCCACCGGTCAGCGCCTTCTTGAGCTTATTGGACGTCTCGCGCAGCTCGGCCTGCAGGTTCTCAACGCGGGCGGGAACCTCGTCCACGCGGCACTTGAGCGCAGCGGCAGCGGCGTCAACGAGCGACAGACGGTCGGCCATGTAGTCGAGGGCGCCCTTAGAGGTCACGGCCTCGATACGGCGGACATTCGAGCCCGTAGAGGACTCGGAAATGATCTTGAACAGGCCGATCTCGGCAGTGTTGGCGGCATGGGTGCCACCACAGAGCTCACGGGAGAACGGCTGGTCCTCGGCGCCCACGGAGACGACACGGACGACGTCGCCGTACTTCTCGCCAAACAGGGCAACAGCACCGGCGGCCTTGGCCTCGTCGATGCCCATGACGCGGGTCACGACCGGCTTGGAAGCGAAAATCTGCTGGTTGACCAGATCCTCGACAGCCTTGAGCTGCTCGGAGGACAGGGCCTCAAAGTGCGTGAAGTCAAAGCGCAGGTGCTCGGGCGTCACCAGCGAGCCGGCCTGGGAAACATGCTCGCCCAGGACCTGCTTAAGCGCGGCGTCGAGCAGGTGGGTGGCGGTGTGGTTGCGGCGCAGGAAGCCACGGCGCTCGGCGTCGAGCGCAGCGGTCACGGTAGCACCGACGGTCAGCGTACCCTCGGCGACGTGCGCGACATGGGCATACAGGCCGTTGTGGTTCTTGGTGTCGGAAACGGTCAGTGCAACGCCCTCGGCGGAAAGCTCACCGGCGTCACCCTGCTGGCCGCCCATCTCAGCATAGAACGGGGTGCGGTCGAGCACGACCTCAACGTCCTCGCCCGCAGCAGCGGACTCAACGGACTCGCCGTTGCGCACGATGGCGACCACCTTGGCGCTCTCGATCACATCGTTGTCGTAGCCATCGAACTCAGTCGCAGCGACCTTGTCCGAAAGCTCGACCCACACGTCGTTGAAGCTGCCCCAGGCGTCGCCCTTGGCATTGGCGCGAGCGCGGGCCTTCTGGTCCTCCATGTAGGCGGTGAAGCCGTCCATGTCGACGTCGTGGCCAGCAGCGCCGGCGATCTCGACGGTCAGGTCGATGGGGAAACCAAAGGTGTCGTGCAGCTTAAAGGCAACGTCGCCCGGAAGGACGGCGCCGTCGGCGAGCGCGGCCAAGGCCTCGTCCAGGTAAACACGGCCGTTGTCGAGCGTCGTGGAGAAACGCTCCTCCTCGGAGGCGACGATGCCCTTAACGAGCGCGACGTTCTTGAGCAGCTCGGGATAGGCCTCGCCCATCTGAGCGTTAACCTCGTCAATGAACTTGGTCAGGAAAGCGCCCTCGATGCCCAGCAGGCGGCCGTGGAACACGGCACGACGGAGCAGGCGGCGAAGGACGTACTCGCGGCCCTCGTTGCCGGGCAGGATGCCGTCCGAGATCATAAAGTCGACGGCACGGGAGTGATCGGCGATAATGCGCAGCGAGCGGCTGGCACCGGAGTAATCGTCGGCGTCATAGGTCTTGCCGCTGATCTCCTCGCCCAGCTTGATGAGGTGCTGCATTAGATCGCCGTCGTAGTTAGCGGTCTTGTGCTGCATGATAGCGGCCATGCGCTCCAGACCCATGCCCGTATCGAGGTTGCGGTGCGGCAGCTCCGGCATGGAGCCGTCCTCCTGGCGGTCGTACTGGGTAAAGACGAGGTTCCAGAACTCCAGGAAGCGGTCGCAGTCGCAGCCAGGCTTGCAGTCGGGGCTGCCGCAGCCGACCTCCTCGCCCATGTCAAAGTAGATCTCTGAGCACGGACCGCAGGGACCGGTGGGGCCAGCGGCCCAGAAGTTGTCGTCCTCGCCCAGGCGGGAGATGTGGTCCTCAGCAACGCCCAGAGAACGCCACACGTCGTGGGTCTCGTCGTCCTCGGTAAAGACGGTAAAGTACAGGCGGTCGAGCGGCAGCTTGAACTCCTTGGTGATGAGCTCAAAGGCCCAGGCGCAAGCCTGCTCCTTGGAGACGCCGCCAAAAGAGAAGTCGCCGAGCATCTCGAAGAAGGACAGGTGACGGCCGTCC
>DBEZQF010000056.1:0-1073 GCA_048254795.1 Collinsella sp.
ATAGCCGACGAGCATGGCCAAAACGATGATGATAAAGCCGAGCAGGGGATTGTCGTTCATAGGGTCCTCCTATTTTCCGAGCGGGGAGAATTCGTCGACGATGAGGTCGAGGCATTGCGGAAGCGCGCGGGCTCCAAAGACACCCGAATTGCTGGAGATAATCTCGCCATCGAACTGCATGCCCAGCGACGGGGTGCAGGTGATCTTGGCTTCCTTGGTCTGGATGATCTTGAACTGCGGGCGGCCGAGCACCTTGCCGGCGGGATCGAGCGCGGCGGTGATCACGGTGGGCAGGAGCTGGACGGTTTTTACGGGCTCGATGACTGCGATGTCGACCATGCCGTCGTTCATGCGGCAATCGGGGAACAGGTTGATGTCGTTTTGAATGACCGAGGTGTTGCCGGCCATGCAGCAGATGCCATCGAGCTCCTCGACAATGCCGTCATGCTCAATCGTAAAGTGCGCCACCGTGGGGTTGGGTGTGGCGAGCGCCGACAGGAAATAGGCGATCTCGCCGATGTCGTTTTTGGCGGGGGCGGCCTTCATCATGATCTCGGCATCGTAGCCCGATCCGGCGATGATAATAAAGCCGTGGCGCTTTTCGTTGCCGTTCTCGTCGAGCCAAAAGAGCTCGCCCATGTCCGCCTTGACGGTACGGCCGACGCGGCAGGCCTTGGCAAGCGCCGCGGCCTCGGGGGCATTGCCAATGTTATTGAAGAACAGACAGGCCGTGCCGGAGGGGAAGACGAGCGTGGGGACGCCGCATCCGCGCATTTGGTCGAGCACGTTGGAGACGGTGCCGTCGCCGCCCGAAATCACCACGCGATCGAACTCGCGCACATCCGCCACGGCGTCCTCGGGCTCCATGCCATCGCCGATAAAACGCATCACGACCTCGTCGCCGCCCTGCGCGAGGGCGTGCGTGAACGCGTAGATTTCATCTGAGCTGGGGCCCGATGCCGGGTTGTGGATGATAAGGCAGCGCATACTTACGTTCCCGTTCTGTGACTAACCGAGTATAGTTGTAAGGCAATGCCGATATCCTACCCGTGTTTTTCGGGCCTAACCTTATT
>DBEZQF010000057.1:0-21859 GCA_048254795.1 Collinsella sp.
GCGCGGCTCGGGCTCTTCCTCGCGCATGACAAACCACATCTCGGGCGGAAGATCGCGGCGTCCCGTGCGCCCCATGCGCTGCAAAAAGGAGCTGACGGTAAACGGTGCATCGATCTGGAACGCGCGCTCCAGGCGACCGATATCAATGCCGAGCTCCAGCGTGGAGGTGGTGACGGTTGTCTGTGCCTGTTCTTCGTCGCGCATGAGCTCTTCTGCCGTCTCGCGTAGCGATGCCGAGAGGTTGCCGTGATGGATAAGGAAGCGGTCGGGCTCGTGCCGGCTCTCGCAGTAGCTACGCAGCATGGAGCATACGGCCTCTGCCTCCTCGCGCGAGTTGGCAAAGACCAAGCACTTTCGGCCGCGCGTGTGCTCAAAGATATATCCCATACCGGGGTCGGCGTTGTCTGGTGCTGTATCGGTGGGGTTGAGTAATGCCTGTTCGGGTGCTTGGGGGATGTCGACTTCGCCCTCGGGGGCCGAGGAAGCTTGGCGGTCCTTGGGAGCGGCCTTGCCCTGTGCCCGCTCACGACGTTGACGGCGCTCCTCTTGTGTGGGCTGTCCGCTGTGACGCATGTCTTGGGCGCCGGCGGGCAGTGCCGCGGATGCCGCCGCATCGATGCGCTCGCACGCAAGCACTTCGGCCTCTTGAGGACCTGTACCCATGAATCCCCGCTGCTGCGCCTGGGGGCCCGAGTTGTAGAAGTGCTCCATAGAGATGCGCCACACGCGACGCGGTTCCTCAAAACGGGGGATAATGCAGTCGCGCCCCGTTCCCTGTGAGAGAAAAGCGCCCGTGCGCTCGGGGTCGCCGATGGTAGCCGAAAGGCCAATGCGGCGAGGCTGCACGCCGGCCATGCGCGAGAGTCGCTCGATAAGGCAGAGCGTTTGCCCGCCACGGTCGCCGCGCATGAGCGAGTGGACCTCATCGATGACCACGTAGCGCAGGTCGCAAAACATGCGCGGGATCGCCATGTGCTTATGGATTAAAAGCGCTTCGAGTGACTCGGGTGTAATCTGCAGGATACCGCTCGGTTTTTTAATGAGCTTAGCCTTGTGCGACTGCGAGACATCGCCATGCCAGTGCCAGACAGGGATATCGGCCTCTTCGCAGAGGTCGTTGAGGCGGACGAACTGGTCATTGATGAGCGCTTTGAGGGGGCCGATGTAGAGGGCGCCCACGCTCGCGGGCGGGTTCTCCCAAAACTCGGTCAGGATGGGAAAGAAGGCTGCCTCGGTTTTGCCGGAAGCTGTGGATGCCGTTAGGAGCACATTGTCTTGTGTGTTAAAGATGGCATCTGCCGCCGCAACCTGGATAGAGCGCAGACTCTCCCAATCGTGGGAGTAGATGAAGTCTTGGATAAACGGAGCATATCGGTCAAAGGCGTTCACGGGGCCTCCCCTCAAATACGAACCTCTCAATGCGGTTGGCAATGGTTTGCTGCATTGTTGTCTCAACGTTTGTGCAGATAAAAGCTGCCAAAATAGACCTGTCCCTTTTTGGCAGGTTAGATGGTGAATTCGGCGAAGTTGCGGTCGCCGTCTGCGGTGCCGGTGTCGCCTGTTGCGGCTGCCGGTGCCAGCGCGTCGCCGCCGACGCTTTGCAGCAACTCGGCCACGTTTGCATCGGGGTTCTGGCACAGGATATCGAGCAGCTCGATAAAGTCACGGATGACCTCACGCGGCGTCAGGTGCGTATCGGCTCCCACGCGGCCAAACTCAATCTTGAGAAAGTCTACCAAGTCGTTCTCGGTAAGCGTGGGCGTCCAGCCAAAGTATCCGGCATGGATCTGCATGAGTTTTTCGATCAGCACCAGCAACTCCTCGTAGGTGAGTGGCTGCAGGCGGATGATGGGCGCGAGCATGTCCTTAAGGTCCTCGCGCGCAAAGCGACCCTGAGCGAGCCGGCTGCGCAGAGCCTCGTAGGAGAACACGCCGCGGCGACGGTCTTCGATGGAGGTTGGCGTGCCGCCCATGATCATGCCCAGGTACTGCGCTTTGCCCTGGAGCGTGTCGTTGTACATGGTCAGGATTTTCTCGTAGTTGTACTGGCGCGTGATGGCGTTGGGAATCTTATACAGATTCACGAGTTCGTCGATGAGCACCAGCATGCCCTTGTAGCCGCTGCAAACCAAAAAACGCGCGATGAGTTTGACGTAGTCGTACCAGTCGTCATCGCTGATGATGGTTGAGGACCCCAGTTCGGCGCGAGCCTCGCTCTTGGTGCGGTATTCGCCGCGGATCCATTTGGCCACGCGGCTCATGGTCTCTTCGTCGCCCTCGGATACGGCCGTGCGATAGCGGCGGAGCATGCGGGAGAAGTCGAAGCCGTGGACCATCTCCTCGAGCGGGGCCAGTTGGGCATTGACGACCGACTCTTCGACCTCGGCACACGAGGCGACCCAGCGATCCAGGATAAGGTTGAGCGCACCGCCCTCGGGGCGCGTTTTAGTTGATATATTGCGGATGAGCTCGCGGTAGGTGGCAAGGCCCTGCCCCTGACCGCCCTGCAGGCGGCGCTCAGGGGATAGGTCGGCATCGGCGACGACGAATCCCTCGCCCATGGCGTGCGTGCGGATGGTCTGGAGCAAGAAACTTTTGCCGGCGCCGTAGCGACCGACTAAAAAGCGGAAGCTCGCGCCGCCATCGGCGATGAGACTCAAATCGGTGAGCAGGGCGCGAATCTCGACCTCGCGTCCCACGGTGATATAGGGAAGCCCGATGCGCGGGACCACGCCGCCCTTGAGCGAGTTTAGGATAACGGCGGCGACGCGTTTGGGTACGCGGGGCGCTGCGGATGCGGTGTCACTCATGGTCTAGGTATCCTCTCACGTCTGCTTCATAATCCTCGATAATCTGCGGTCCTGCCGCTCCAAACTCGATAACGGTGTCACCCACCAGGTCAAAGAGCGCCTCGTTGATGCTGTCGACGAGCATATCCTCGCTCTGGCCCGAGCGCGCCACTGCCGATGTCGCTTGCACTGCGTTTTGCTCGAGGAGCGCGCGAAGGAAGGCATCTGCGGCGGGCGCGAGTTCGGTCGCGGCGTCAGTGGACGCAGCCGCTGCGGGCGGGGGCGTCGGCGCAAGAAGCGGCGCCACGACACCAAACTGTTCAGTGGAAATGGTTGGCTCGTCGGCCTCGTCCTGCCCTGCGGCCGTCGTGGCCGGTTCGACAAACGCGTCTGCTGCGGGCTCGGTTTTCGGCTGCTCGGAGCCCGCCGTATCGACCTCTGCGAGCACATCGTCCTCGCGCTCCTCATCGATCAAAAGCGCCTCACGCGTTTGTGCGGCGGCGCTCCGAATGTGTCCCAGCTGACTCAAATCGATATCGATCTTGACGGGCTGGTGCGCGGCGTCCCACGAAAGCCATGCCACGATCTCGTCATCGATGATCTTGGCCAGATATTTGGGGACCTTTTCCTCCTTCAGGGGATGGGTGGGGTCTAGGGCCAGGCGCAGGCGTTGGTCGCAGGCGCGCATCATCTCACCGAGCTTGCTGCTTTTTTGTCTGCTGCCGTGGATGCGCATGCATTCCCAAAAGCCATTTTGGCAGCGGTAGATGTGAATGGGGTCCAGGCGATATTCGCAGTCCTCGTGGCGCTCGGGCGCAAAGAACACGGCCGAGGCAAACATGGTGTAGGGCATGGCCGTCTCCTCCCCAAACAAGCTCGCTACGATGCCGGTCTTTCGGTGCGTGTCATAGTAGCGCGCCATACGGACATACACGGCGCATGTCACGTGGCGCAGGTCGCGATGGTGGGAACGGTCGAGCCGTGAGTTATTCAGGTTGTACGTGGAGAGGGCGTTTATAGCGGTCATGAGTCGCTCCTCGCCTGCCTCGTCGGGCGGAAGGGGGAGCGTGGGCTCGGAGGTTTTGCGACGCTTGGGGACTTGGGCCGACGGCGCCGGTACAGGCGAGAGGTCTCGCGCTGCGCGGCGTAGCTCGATAAGGGCGTTATCGAACATAACGGTTTTAGAGTCGCGAAGTAGCTTGGGGTCGAGTCCGTGGAAAACGGCGTAATCCTGCAGCCACACGCGTGCAAACCGGTCGATGCCGGGCTCGAAGGCGCGATAGGCATCCCAAAAGGCCTTGATTTTGTTAAAACCATCGAGTGGGTCATCTACGCCAATGCCACAGATCAGCTCATAGAGATACAGGAAGGCAAAGGACGTAGACGTTTCCTCGACGGTTCCGCGGCGCACTTGGGCGCGCCAAGTAAAATAGCCGCGCAGTTGCCGATCGCTCATGGCGTTATAGGTGGGAAAGTACGACTTGAACGTACCGTTGTAGGGACAGTCGTCCTCAAAGTCGGCCATCAGCAGGCCTTGGCGGTAGAAAAGCTCGGCTTCCGAAAGCCAGCGACCCGCGCCGCCTTTGGGGTCATCCTGCCAGCGCGATATCTCGCGCATCTTGCGGTATTGGTCGGGAAGGAAGTTCTGCATCTGACGACCGGTTTTGAGAATCGGCTCGTCAGCATAGACTTCGTTTGAGAAGCGAGCAGACTGATGGGTCCGGGCCTCGGCCATAATGCGCTCGATGAGCATCTTGATGTCCTGGTCGGCCACCGTCTCTCCTCTCCTAACGCAGCTTCGGTGGCCTCATATCATAGCACAGCATCAAACAGGTGTTCGAGATACCACTACGTAGATAGATTTAGAACAGGAGCGCGTAGATGACGGCTACGACAACGGAGGGGAGCATATTGGCCGTGCGGAAGGTCTGGGGACGGATGAGGTTGACGCCGACGCAGAAGATGAGCATAGAGCCCACGAGCGATAGGCTGTCGAGGGCGGCGGCGGTCATGATGGGGGAGAGCGCGCCGGCAAACAGCGTAATCGTTCCCTGGAATACGGCAACGGGAAGGGCGGAGAAGATGCAGCCGCGACCGAGTGAGGCCGTCATGGTGCAGACGATGATGCAGTCCAGCGCTCCCTTGAGGGCGAGCGTGGACCAGTCGCCGAGCAGGCCGTCTTGGATTGATCCCACGATAGCCATGGCACCGATGCAGACGGTCAGCGATGTCGAGACAAAGGCATTGGTGAACTCGTTGTCTCCCTCGCTGCCGGTTTTGCGCTTGAGCCATTCGCCCAGGTTTTCGATGCCGGCTTCCAGGTTAACGGCCTCGCCGATGAGCGAGCCGAGGGCAAACGAGACGATGAGCATGGTGGTGCCGGTGGTCTCCAGCGCTTTCCCGTCAATGACGAGCATCTTTTGCATGGTGCCGCCCAGTCCGATAAACAAAACGCACAGCCCCGACGCCTTCATGAGCGTGTCTTGGATGCGGGGTGTGATAAAGCGTCCGCCTATAAGGCCCAGCAGTCCGCCCGCAATCAAAAGTGCGACGTTGATGACCGTTCCCAAACCCGGCATGAACCCTCCCATATTGATGCCAACCTGGCAATCGTAGCAGAACGGGCTGCAGGGTGCGTCATGCCTCATCCTATACGTTATATAAGTGGTATTAATGACGGCATTTGGTGCCCAAGCCTCAGCCTCCCATCACGACATAGGGGCTGTAATCGAAGCACAGCGTCATGAGTCGCTGCGGGGACTCAATGGCCGCGGCGATGATATCGGCATCTCGAGCTCGGTCAAATCCCACGAGCTCAATTTGATACGAGACGTCTTCCATTTTATGGAGTATCCGGTTATTCAGGAGGTTCTCACCGTCGAATTCCTCGGTTTTGCCTCCGTCCGAGGTTACGGCATACAGGTGCAGTTTTGCGGTGGTCGCAGGGTCGGCGACCGTGAGGTTGTCGATTTGGTTGGCCGTGCCCTTTGCCCCAAGCAAGGTGAGCAAGGTGGGGGCTACGACCTCGCCCGATGGCAGAAAAACAACTTCGACGGTTTTAGGGAATGCGATAATGGCTGCTTTGCGGACGGGCTTATCGGCAGCGGTGACCTCAATGCTCGCGGCGTCGACGGTTTCCGTGCGGTCGAGCGCGACAATCATGCAACAATTGCCCTCGTCGATGTCTGCCGGCATGGGACACTCCAAGTTTTCGCCAGCTTGCGTGCCGCCCACTGCGGTGGCTGTTTCGCTTGGCTCGCTGAAAGTGGCTGAAGGACCGCTCGATGGCGGTGTTATGCCGCCTGGTGCGCCATTGTCCCCAGGCGCTATTTCACCGCTGCTCTCGCTGGAGTCGCTTGCGATGTCACCCGTCGAGGGGGCGAGTCCGACCGCTCCTACTCCGCTCCATTCCATCTCGAGGAGCGCCGGATCGACAAGGACGTGATGCACATCTTGCGTTTCGGCACTGATATCGACAGGACCGGGATCTGCCCCTCGCGTCAGGCTGAGCGATCCGGTCCGCTGTTTGCCCCGAATCTCCTGGCTTTCTGTGCCGCTCGCGTAGAACATCAGAGCGATCTCGCCATTTGCCGTGGCGTCGGTGCCCGCCTTGGTCATTTTCAGCGATGCGGTGAATGAGATAGCGGGCTGCGTGCCATCGGCGCTCGAGGGGACGCAGCCCAGGCATACACCCCCTCCGTTTTCGAAAAACGTGCTGTCGAAGGCGACTGTTGCCCCGTCCGCCGAGTCATCGGACAGGGTGATGTCGAGGCGCAGCTCCACGTCGCAGGAATCGCCATCGGCATCAGTTGCAGCTGCGCGCCATGTGCAGATAATGCATCCCGTTAGGGGGCCGTCCGCTGTGCTCGAGCGCTCGGTATCCACGACTATCGAGCTGTTCGTGCAGCGACGGAGGCACCCCGAGGCCGAAATGCTTGCCTGCGCAAGCGAGAAGCGTTGGCGCGCGATGGTGCTCATCTGGTTTGTGGCGAGACAGTTGACGGCAGGTAAGGGGACGTCCACGGCGGGTGTCGCTAGAGCGGCGACGGGCATGCCGGTGGCAAGCGCACTGCAGAGCGCGGCAACGGGCAAAAGGTTCTTTGATGCCATGGGTTCTCCTTACCTGTTCTGGACGGTCTCGATTATCGCGGCTACTGGCTGCGTTTGATGCGCAGGCCAAGGCCGATGGCGCTTGCGCCTGCCGCGGCGATTCCTGCTGCCAGGAGCTGTCGCGTGTCGCCCGTTTGCGCGAGGGGCTCATGTTGGCCACTGCGTTCGAGCTCCGATAGATCGACAGTCACTTGCGTGGCAGCCTGCGCTTGCTCTTGTTGGGCAAAGGCGGCGATCGGGGCAAACGTTACAACGCCGATGATGACGGCAAGGACAATCGCCTTAGGCCGTGTGCGCACCGGGCTCGACCGTCCACGTAATGCTTGCGACCTGGTCGCCCTCGCCAGTCACATGGAAGATGTCTCGCGTGACGCGGGCGACATTGCCGCTTGTCTTGAGCTTAATCTTGTCCGTACCATCGGCGATGCCCTGGTAGCCCATGTCGAAGGATGCATTTTTGGAAAGGTCGAGGCCCGCTTCCTGCGTCGCGGCGTGGGCGTCTTGGAGTGCCTTGTCTGGGCCGACCTTAAAATCGATGGAGTTCTGGGCGGTCCCCGTCTTGGCGTCGGCGACGATGCTCCAGGACTTCTGGGCGGCAATCTTCATGTTGGTAACGTGGATGCCATAGGCCGAAAGATTGTCGATGGTGGTTGTATTCTCGGAAGGGCCCTGGAGCGTGCCGTCTGCCTTAGCGACGAACGGAATGACGGTCGGGGCTTTGAACTTGATGTTGTCGATTTCGGTCCTGATGGTCACGTTGGTGGTTCCAGTGCGTCCCTCCGCCAGGGCGGTGGTCGGCGCGGCACCCATTGAGAGTGCAAGCATCAGCCCCGCGCCCACGACGAGCACCCTGGCCCCATTCAAGTTCCTGGTGATGTCCATAATCGTTCCTTTCTATTCGTCACGGACCGTTTCCGTGAGGGTTAGACGAAAGCGGCACGGGTGCGCATTTTCATAACAGGTGGCAGGTCTAGTCTTCTGTCTGCGCAACCCGCACCTTGACGCGCGTGGGATTGCCATGGGCGTCGTAGGTCTTGGCGTCGAGCGCTTGAATCTCGATATACGCCTCACCTTCTTTGATGTCGCCTGCGGGGCAGGTCTCAACGGTCTTGCCGGTCTCGACCACGCCCGATTCATAGATGGTCTCGTCGTTTTGGATCACGCGGAAACGCTGGGGAAACTTGTTATACTGAACGTTTTGCACGTTGACGCGCAGCTTGCCGCCTTTTTGTAGCTGGGCGACCGGTGCGACCGAGATCGTCATCATGTTGTCGCGGACGATGGCATCGAGCTCGTCCTGGATTTCCTGGCGCGACTTACCCTCCGCCGCTGTGACCGAGGCACCTGTCTCGGCGACAGGCTTTGACTGCCAGGCGTAAAGGCCGACGGCGATAAGGGCGCAGGCGATGGCCAGGCAGACAACGCCGAGCCTTTTTCGATGTTTTGACCCTAGGGGGCTCGACTGCTTCCTTACGCTCATGCGGCATCCTTAGTGGTATAGACGCGCGCGAACGTGGACGGATCGGCGCCAAAGAGCATGTGGAGCATGAGGCGTCGCGAGTAGATGAGCTCGTCGAAGTTTGGGTCGAGTTTGATGTCGTGGATGTGGGCGATGTGGTGGGCGAGTGCCGAAAACGATTCGGGATCGCAAATCACGTCGGTGGTGACGTGATAGACAGCCGCATCGGGAAACGCTTCCTCGTCGAAGGGCAGAAGATATGGGTCATCGTCAACTTCGATGGCGATGCCGTACTGGGGCCAGTAATATGCCATGGGAACCTCCCTGCTTTTGGGCCAAACCTTCTATTGGTTTTGGCTGTCGATGCCGACCGTATCAGCCACAACTTGACCAATTTCTGACCAAATGCTTGACGGGTTTACATCGCCGCAGGTGAGAGACGCTAAAAAATATCTCAAGTTTTTTCGAGCGCCAATTGTGCGCGTGGCTGCGATGGGAAGGAGCGCGTTAAATAGAGCGCCTGCCGAGAAAACGCCGCCGCTCGCCGAATTGCGCAAACGTAAAATTCGCCAATTATGGAGACGGTCTCAGTCACGTCGACGAAACGATGCGGTAACATCTCCCTGCAAACACTGTAGTTAACTAAAGGGGGAGTTCGCGTATCTGCAGCCATCAAACCCTTCGGCGACGAGTTCGAAGAATATGGTCGCGATGAATCTCGCACATCGGGCGAGGCGTCGAGCATCTCGTTTCCGACAACGGAGGACGAAGTCCGCGCCATTCTGCGAAAGCTCCATGCCGAGCATGTTCCAATAACGGTCCAGGGTGCTCGGACCGGTCTGGCTGCCGGCGCCGTGCCTCACGGCGGGCATATCCTCAACACTTCTCGTATGAATCGCTACCTGGGTCTTCGCCGCGACGAGCGAGGCCGTTTTCTGCTGCGCGTGGAGCCGGGCGTCGTGCTTTCGGAGTTGCGCAAGCAACTGGGTAAGAAGGCATTGCCGACCGCTGGCTGGGATCAGGCATCGCTTGAGGCCTATGAGGAGTTCCAGGCAGCTCCTGAGCAGTTCTTTCCCACCGATCCCACCGAGGCCTCTGCCTGCCTGGGCGGCATGGCGGCGTGCAATGCCTCCGGTGCCCGCAGTTACGCCTACGGCCCCATGCGCCCGCACGTTACGGGGCTTCACGTGGCACTGGCGGACGGCGACCTGCTTGAGCTTCATCGAGGTCAGGCGCACGCTGACGCACGCCACTTGTCGCTCGTGACAGCGGAAGGCCGCGCGCTCGAGCTGGATCTTCCCGGCTATACCATGCCCAAGACCAAAAACGCGTCGGGTTATTTCGTTTCGGACGATATGGACGCCATCGACCTCTTTATCGGTGCGTGCGGCACACTCGGCGTCATTACCGAGCTCGAGATCGCCTTGCAGGCGGCACCTTCGGTCGTATGGGGTGTGAGCTGCTTTTTCGACAGCGAGGACAAGGCGGTGTCCTTTACCGATTCCGTGCGCCCCGTGCTGTCCCATGCCGCCGCTATTGAGTATTTCGATGCCGGCGCCTTGGATATCCTTCGCCGCCAGCGCGAGCAGTCGACCGCGTTTGCCTCGCTGCCGGCACTCGACGATGAGGCAAAGGTCTGTGTTTACGTGGAACTCGACTGCGACGACGAGGCGCAAGCGACCGAGGAGCTGTACCACCTGGGATGGGTTTTGGAGCTTGCGGGCGGCCACGACGACGCGACCTGGGTTGCACGCACCGAGGTCGATCGCGAATGCCAGCGGTTCTTCCGCCACGCCGTTCCCGAGAGCGTCAACATGCTCATCGACGAGCGCCGCCGCACCGACCCCACCATTACCAAGCTGGGGTCGGATATGTCGGTGCCCAACACGCGCCTGGCCGATGTCGTTGCCCTCTATCGCCGCACGCTGGCCGAAAGCGGGCTTGAGTCTGCCGCCTGGGGACATATCGGCAACAACCATCTGCATGTGAATATCCTGCCTCGCGATGCGCAAGACTACCGTCGCGGTGGCGAGCTGTTTGCCCAGTGGGCTGCGGAGGTAACGGCTATGGGCGGCGCCGTCTCTGCCGAGCACGGTGTCGGCAAGATCAAGGCGGGCTTCTTGGAGACGATGTACGGTCACGAGGCCATGGTCGAGTCGGCGCGGCTCAAGCTCCAGCTCGATCCTGCCGGGCAGCTGGGCCGTGGCAACCTGTTTTCGGAGAAGCTCTTGGATGAGCTCGTCCAGAAAGGGGGCGCGTGAAGATGAGCGATTTCCATATGGTGGTGTGCGTCAAGGCGGTGCCGGGCAGCACCGAGGTCAAGATGGACCCCAAGACCAATACTATCGTGCGCGATGGCAAGCAAGCGGTCATTAATCCCTTCGATGCAAGTGCCCTCGAATGTGCGTTGGCGCTCAAGGACGACTTTATCGGCTTTGGCATGGATGTGCGCGTGACGGTGGTATCGATGGGTATCCCTGCAACCGAATTGCTACTGCGCGACTGCATCGCCCGCGGCGCCGACGATGCATTGCTGCTCACCGACCGTGCTTTTGCGGGCGCGGACACGTTGGCGACCACCTATGCTCTCAAATGCGGCATCGAGGCGCTCGACGAGGACTTCGACCTGCTCATCTGCGGCAAGATGGCGGTGGATGGCGATACTGCCCAGATTGGCCCCGAGCTGGCCGGCGCCTTCGAGATTCCCTGCGTGACCGATGTGAGCTGCGTGCAGAGCGCGGGCTTTACGACGTGCGGTGCGCTTTCACTCGTTCACGGTTGCGACGCCGGCGAGGAGACGGTCTATCTGGAGATGCCGTGCGCGATGACGACCGCCAAGGAGATCGGCCAGCTGCGCATGCCGAGCATCGCCGGCATACGCGCGGCCGAAGATGCGGACGTGCGGGTGGCCTGTGCTGCCGATGTGCATGCCGACCCTTTGCGCTGCGGCCTTACCGGATCGCCGACGCAGGTCGTGCGCTCGTTTGTACCCGACCGTGACCAAACGTGCGAGGCCATCGAGGGCACGCCGGTCGAACAGGCGGCAAAGCTTGCCAAGATTATCGAGGGGATGGCATAGATGAGCGGACTGATAATCGATAGCGAGGCATGCGTTGGCTGTGGCCGCTGCGTTCGCGCCTGTGCCTCGGGTGGCATTGTGGTGGAGGGCGAGCGCCCCAACCGCTACGCCCATGTGACCGACGGCTGCATCTTGTGCGGCGGGTGCGTCGACGCCTGTCCCGTCAACGCCATTTCGATCGAGCGCGACGAGGCCGCCGGCGCGGTTGACCTCGATGCGTATCGAGACATTTGGGTATTCGTTCAGACCGACGAGCACGATGTCGTGGCCCCGGTGGCCTACGAGCTCATGGGCAAGGGCCGCGAGCTTGCCGATGCACGCGGCTGTCGCCTGGTGGCGCTGGTCGGCATGGGCCCCGAGGGCTCGCTCGGGGACCTGGAGCATCTGGTTTGCGCCGGTGCGGACGAAGTTCTGGTCTGTCGTGACGAGCGCCTGCGTCAGAACGACGCGGAGGTCTATGCTCGCCTCATCTGCGATTTGGTAGCCGAGCGCAAGCCCGAAGCCATTCTGTACGGTGCGACCGCTTTTGGCCGCGAGCTGGCGCCTGGCGTTGCCGTGCGCCTGCGGACGGGCCTTACGGCCGACTGTACGGTGCTTTCGATGGATACGGAGACGGGTCTACTGCAGCAGACCCGCCCGGCGTTTGGCGGCAACTTGATGGCCACCATTATCTGCCCCAACCACCGTCCCCAGATGGCAACGGTGCGCCCCGGCATCTTTAAGGCGCCCGACTTTGACTATAGCCGCTCCGGAACGATTACCCAGGTATTACTTGCGGAAGACGCCAAGGCTCGTGTCGAGATTTCGATTCCCGCCGAGGAATGGGGCCAGCAGGCTTCGATTGCCGATGCCGAGCGTCTAGTTGTTGTGGGTCGCGGTATTGGCTCCAAGAAAAACCTACCCTTGATGCGAAAGCTCGCCGAAGCCCTGGGTGCCGAGCTCGGCTGCACGCGACCCGTCGTGGAGGCGGGCTGGCTGGAGTATCGCCACCAGATTGGCCAGACGGGCGTGTCGGTTTCGCCCAAGCTCCTTGTGAGCATCGGCGTTTCGGGTGCCATCCAGCATCTTGCCGGCATCGGCGGTGCGGAGTGCATCATCGCCGTCAACGAGGACCCAGATGCCCCCATCTTCGGCGCTGCGCAGTATAAAGTTGTCGGCGACGCCGTCGAAGTCGTCGAAGAGCTCCTGGCCCAGCTCGAGCACTAGGCGCCGGTCAGCCAAGCGCGCATCTCCTTCTTTAGGCGCTCCCAGGTCGCTTGCGTGGCGGGATCGGTGAAGGGGCGCGTGATACCAAAGGGCGCGTCGAGCAGGCGGTAGATATCGCCCTGCTCGCGCGCCAGCGCGCGGCTTGCCGGATAGACAAGCTCAAACATAAAGCAGATAAGCCCCACCAAGTAGTCCGCGGGCTCATTGCGCTCATCGCGCGTGACGCAGCGGTGCTCGTCAAAGGCGGCCAGCGTCGGTGCCGAGAAGTGGCTGGCAAGAAACGCGTCCTCATTCACTTTGAGGATGGTGTCGACGGTACTGTCGGCGATGGTGCGCATGATGTCGATCTTGTCGCCATCGCGCACGATATCGCAGAAGCGCCGCGTGCGCTCGCCGAGCTGCGCGGGCAGACGGAAATTGCTGTGATAGGCAATGCTCGCTCGAATGAGTTCGTCTTCTACCGGATCGTCGATAAAGTCGCGGATACTTGTTACCGCGGGCGCATCTGCAGGTGTTTTGCCAAAGAGGACCTCGACGCCCAACGCCGCATGGCTCACGCTTTCGGCATCCTTAAACGTATCCCAGCGTCGCAGCTGCTCAAAGCGGCCCATATCGTGCAACAGCCCACAAAGCCACGCCAGATCAATGTCCTGCGGTGACCAGCCCTGTTCGCGTGCCACGGCATCGCATGCCTCGGCAACGTGGTACGTATGCTCGATTTTGAGCGCGATACGCGGATTGGCGGCATCGTAGGCATCGGTGTAGGTCTTGAAGGCCGCGGCAGCCCGCGTTCGATCGATAGCTGTCATAATGACTTCCTAAAAAGTTGTGTCTTTCTGTGTCTTTCGATCCGGTGGCAATTGTAGGTGAACTCGGTTGCCATCGGGCGATGGTTCTGCCGTGTCGTTGAATGCGGCTCGGAAATCTTGTCGGGACGAGGAACGCTATGGTGCTCAAAATCGTTAAAACCGTCTGGCCGGTGATGCTTACCTATGTTGCGATAGCCGCGCCGTGCGGAATGATTATGGCGCAGACGGGAATGGAACCCTGGATGGTTTTTGCTCTGAGCAGCACGTTCGTGACGGGCAGCGGGCAGTTTATGATCTGCAATCTGTGGCTGGCGGGTGTGCCTGCGGCGTCGATCGTCGCGAGCGTCGCCGCAATCTCCTCGCGCTTTGCGCTTTACTCGGCATCGATCGCGCCGCATCTGAGGGACGCCTCGAAGCGTCAGACGTTGGCTGTTGCCGCGACGCTCACCGAGGAGGCATATGGCATCTCGCTTGCCAGGCTGGTTGAGGGGGAGGATTGGGGCCCGCGCGAGTCCTTTGTGCTCAACGTGATCCTCATCGCAACATGGGGCGTTTCGTGTACGACGGGCGCCATCGTCGGCGCCGTTGTCGATGTCCCCACCGCTATTTCGGGTTTTGTCTGCACCTCGCTCTTTATCTGCCTGCTCTTTTCGCAGCGACTGTCGCGCGGCAATGTCGTGGCTGCCGTTATGGCTGCGGTGTCCGTTGCCCTATGCAAGCTCTTGGGGTGGACGAATATCGCCGTGCCGGCAAGCGTGCTCGTCGGCGTTGCCGCGGCGCTTGCGTGCGATGCTCTCGCCGAAGGAAGGGGCGCTCGCGATGCCCGTTAATGAGTTTTTGGTCCTATGGCTATCGTCATGGGCGGCCATCGCGTTTTTCCGCATTGCCCCGGCGTTTGCCTTGCGCGGGAGAACGCTGTCGCCCCGCGTTACCGAGGCCTTGGGTTATATTCCGCCTGCCGCCTTTGCAGCGCTGGTCGCCAACGATTTGATAAGCCCTGGCGCTTTCGACGCCGGCTTGTGGCAGGGCTTGATTCCCTGGATTGCGGCCGCCGGCGTCGTGGCGGTGGCAATCAAGACAAAGTCGATGTTGTGGTGCTGCGTCTCGGGCATCGTGTTCTATATCGTTTTGAGCTTCATATAAGAGCGGGGCACGTTTAGCGTCCCGGCACAACGAATCGAATTTCTCACCGAGCCGGTCTGCTTCTTCTGGTACCATGGTCAAACTTTACTGTAGCAAAGTGTGACGTGGGCTTTTGTTCTGCGTCAGCGGAAATGGGGGTTTCATGGCACAGGAAGCGACCGCCAACGAGCAAAAGAAATTCAAAGTCCCGCGTATCCCGGGTGACATCATGATCTACCCGATGATCGTTGGCCTTTTGCTCAATACCTTCTGCCCGCAGGTCTTTGAGATCGGCGGCTTCTTTACCGCCGCCTGCCGCGGTGGTTCCAACACCATCGTTGCCGCGATCCTGCTGTTTGTGGGCGCCGGTATCAGCTTTAAGTCCACACCGGGTGCCATCAAGACCGGCATCGTTGTGCTGATTCCTAAGCTTGTGGTGGCAGCCGCGCTGGGTCTTGGCGTTGCATATTTCTTTAACGACAACCTTTTGGGCCTGAGCTCGGTTTCCATCATCGGCGGCATTACGTTTTGCAACATGGCGCTCTACACGGGCATCATGGGCGAGTTCGGCGACGAGTCCGAGCAGGGCGCCGTGGGTATCCTTTTCTTTACGGCCGGCCCCGCCGTCACCATGATCATCCTGGGCGTTTCGGGTCTTGCTAACATCCCGCTGGGTACCATCGTCGGCTCCATCCTGCCGCTTGTCATCGGTATGGTTCTGGGTAACCTGTTCCCGTTTGTCAAGAACCTGCTGGTCCCCGGCGCCAATCCCGCGATCGCTGTCATCGGTTTTCAGCTCGGTGCGTCCATGAGCCTGTCGAGCTTTATCACCGGCGGCATCTCGGGCATCCTGCTGGGCCTCATCACGCTCTTTATCGTCGGCCCCATCACCTTTGCGTTCGAGCGCCTGTGCGGTGGTAACGGCAAGGCGGCCGTTGCCTGCTCCACTATCGCCGGCACGGCTATGACCACGCCGGTCACCCTCGCCGAGGTCGCTCCGCGCTATGCCGAGCTTGCGCCCGCCGCGTATGCGCAGATCGCCACCGCCGTCATCATCACGGCAATCATGGCCCCGATTCTGACCGGCTGGATCGACAAGAAGTTCTGCCAGGGCAAGGAGGACCTGTCGCCTGCCGGTGTCGAGGCCATCGAGGAGGCCGTCGCGACCGATATCGATGGCGAGTAGCAATCGATACCCATCAATGATGCCGGCGTGCAACTCGCGCCGTTTGAGCGTCCGAACGAAAGCTGTCTTGCAGTGACGTTCGGGCGCTCTGCTATGATTCCCCTTACCCCTGCGGAGTAGGGGCGTTTATTGCCCAGACACGAATCGGGCGATTCTGACCACTTGGATATTGAAGGGATGGCGTCTAGTGGTTAAGGCACTCAAGATTGAGATATTCCTGCTATGCATGATTGTTCTTATCGGGCTTGCCGCGCGAAGTCGTCGCTCCTTGTTCTCGAGTACCCAGCAGCTCTTGTTTAGCATGCTCGGCTATACCTCTGCTGCCTACATCTTCTTCGATATGATCTGGACGCTCTCGGACGGCGTGAGCACTCCTGTAGGCATCACGGCCAACTGGATTTCCAACGCGGTCTCGTTTTCGCTGTTCGCCATCGCGTGCCTCATTTGGTTTTTCTATTCCGAGACAGTGCAGGGCTCTCGCCTTTTGACCGCGCGCTATAGGGTTGCGATCGTGACGTTGCCAACCGTATTGGTGGTCGTGCTGGCATTTACCAGCTACTGGACGCACACTATGTTCTATATCGATGCGCAGGGCGTATATCGTCGCGGAGCGCTTTATATGATTCAACCTATCGTGAGCTACTGCTACATCATATATACGTCCTTGCATGCCTTTATTCAGGCTCGAAAAGTCGAAAGCTTGCAAACGAAGGCCATTTATCGCACCCTCGCCTTTTTTGTGGTTCCCGCTCTGGTGGGCGGTACCTTCCAGGTTTTGTTTTCGGTACCGGGCCTTTGTGTCGGTATAACGCTGAGCATCCTGCTGCTCTACATCATCTACCAGGAGCAGCTGATCTCGACCGACCCGTTGACTGGCCTCAACAATCGCAACCGTTTTGAGACCTATATGCTGTCGCTCTTTTCAAATGTGGATCAGGCCGAAGATGTATATCTGCTTATGATGGACGCTGACGGCTTTAAGCAGATTAACGACCGGTATGGACATGTTGAGGGCGATCATGCCCTCCAGGTCATATCTGCTACGCTCAAAGAGGTCTGCTCGGCGTCTGGTGGCTTTATCGCACGTTATGGCGGCGATGAGTTCGTGGTGCTTCAAAAGGTGACGGCGGAGCAGGACATCATGCGTCTGTGCGCGACAATCAACGACGAGCTCGCACGCGCCGAGGTTCCGTATTTGTTGCGGATGTCCATCGGCTATGCACGGGTCGGTGACGGTGTCGATACCTGGCAAGACTTACTTCGCGCTGCCGACGCGGAGCTCTACCGCGTCAAGGCCGAGAAAAAGAAGTCCGGCGTCCAGATACGCTAGAAATAGGGGCACACGCTTGCGTGCATGGTGCCCCTCGGCTCTCCGATGTACTCCATTAAACTAAAGTATATGAATCCCCTCTGCTAATAAGGGCAGCTCGTTAGACCTTTTTGGGTTTGTTGACGATGATGATGCCGCCGCAGACCAACAGTAGGGCAACGATGACGGTAACGGGGTGCGTGCCAGCGCCCTCGCCGAGCAGCAGCGCGCTCAGCACCACACCAAAGACGGGGTTCATAAACCCAAAGACCGAGACGCGGTTGACGGGGTTGACGGCAAGCAGGCGCGACCACAGCGAGTACGCGACTGCGGAGATGAGTGCCATATAGATGATGAGTGCGATGGCGGGGGCAATCGCCGTGGGGGAGAGCGCACCGCCCATCAAAAAGCCGATGGCGGTAAGGACCAAGCCACCGACTAAAAACTGCCAGCCGGCGAGCAAGACGCCGTCGTGCTCGCGCGAGAAGATGCCAATGAGGCAGGTCGATAGGGCGCCTGCAACAGTGGAAGCCAAGATAAATCCCTCGCCGTCGAGCGTAAAGCCAAAGGTGCCGTCCGCGCCCGAAAGGTTGACGAGCGCGACGCCGGCAAAGCCCAACACACAGCCAAGCACCTTAGCCGTATCGAGCTTCTCGGTGCGAAACGCCAGGGCGGCAAAGAGGATTGCGAGGAAGTTGGCGCTGGCTTCGATGATGGAACTCGACATGGCGCTTGCACGGGAGAGACCAAGGTAGAAAAAGAAGTACTGGCCGATGGTCTGAAAGAGCGACAAGATGCAGATGGGCTTGATATCACGCGCGTGCGGAACGAGCGGTCGGCGCTGGGCCACGCTCATGCCGACAATGACCAGCATGCCGGCAAGGGTGAAGCGCAGACCCGCGAAGAGCAGCTGCGAGGCGCTGTCGTGCACGGGAATGCCAAAGAGGTCGTAGCCGATCTTGATGCAGGGGAAAGCCGACCCCCAGAGCGCACAGCAGACGAGACAGCCCAGGATGAGTCCGGGCAGGGTGGCGAGATACGGCTTGCGGCTTTCCATGATGTCCTTCCTACATGTGCGAAGAAAAAAAGAACCCGCCACCGGATGTGTCGGTGGCGGGTGTTGTTACCCGAAGGGATTGTACCCGATGGGAAAGGTTTAGGCGAAGTAGGCTACGCCGCTCTCAAAGATCGGCATGAACTTGTCGCCGGGGACATGCTCGGGCACGTTGCGGTACAGGTTGTCGCCGCGACGCTCGGCATGGCCCATCTTGCCCAGGACGCGGCCGTCGGGGCTCGTGATGCCCTCGATGGCGAGTGCGGAGCCATTGGGGTTGACGGAAAGATCCATGCTGGGCTTGCCGTCCTCGCCCACGTACTGCGTGGCGACCTGGCCGTTGGCGATGAGCTGGGCGAGCACTTCATCGTTGGCGACAAAGCGGCCCTCACCGTGGCTGATGGCGACGGTGTAGGGGTCGTCCAGGCTGCACAGCGACAGCCATGGAGACAGGTTGGACGAGATACGGGTGCGCACCAGACGGCTCTGGTGGCGACCGATGGTGTTGAACGTCAACGTGGGCGCATCGGGCGTGGCATCGACGATGTCGCCGTAGGGTACCAGGCCGAGCTTGACCAGGGCCTGGAAGCCATTGCAGATGCCCAGCATCAGACCATCGCGGGCCTTGAGCAGATCGCGGACTGCCTCGGTGACCTCGGGAGCGCGGAAGAACGCCGTGATGAACTTGGCGGAGCCATCGGGCTCGTCGCCGCCCGAGAAGCCGCCGGGGATCATGACGATCTGGCTTGCACGGATGCGGCGGGCAAGCTCGTGGGTGCTCTCGGCGACGGCCTCGGGCGTGAGGTTGTTGATCACGAAGGTGTCGGCCTCGGCGCCGGCGGCGCGGAAAGCGCGGGCGCTATCGTACTCGCAGTTGTTGCCGGGGAACACGGGGATTACCACGCGCGGGCGGGCGATCTTGGCGCCGCCGTACACGTGGATATCCTTGGCACGGAAGTCGATGGTCTCGACCTCGGCGGTCTCGCCGGCGCTGCGGTAGGCAAAGACGCCCTCGATGCCGCTCTCCCAGGCCTCCTGGAGCTCGGAGAGCTCAATGACCTCGGAGCCAGTATCGATGACATAGCCCTCGACGGTGGTGCCCAGGGGCTCGACGACAACGCCGTCGGCGACCTCGGGCAGCTCGGCATCTTCGGCGAGCTCGACGATAAAGCTGCCATAGAGCGGGGTGAAGAGGCTCTCCACGTCCACGTCCTCGGCAAGCTCGATACCGATCTGGTTGCCGACACACATCTTAAAGAGGCTCTCGGCGCCGCAGCCGTAGCCGGGCGTGGAGACGGCCAGGGCGTCGCCGGTAGCAGTGAGCGCCTCGACGGCGTCAAACGCGGCGAGCAGCTGCTGGGCGTCGGGGCGGTAGTCCTGGCCATAGGTGGCGGGGGCGATGCGGACGACGCGGTGCGTGAGGCCCTTGAACTCGGGGGAGACAGCGCGGGCCGCCTTGCCCACGGCCACGGCGAAGCTGATGAGGGTCGGCGGAACGTTGAGCTCGCCGGCCTCGTCCTCAAACGAGCCACTCATGGAGTCCTTGCCGCCGATGGCGCCGGCACCCAGGTCGACCTGGGCCATAAGGGCGCCCAGGACGGCTGCCATGGGCTTGCCCCAGCGCTCAGCCTCGGTGCGCAGACGCTCGAAGTACTCCTGGAAGGAGAGGTAGGCGTGCTTGTGCTCAAAGCCTGCGGCCACGAGCTTGGCGATGGACTCGACCACGGACAGGTAGGCGCCCGCAAACTGGTCGGCCTCCATCAGATAGGGGTTAAAGCCCCATGCCATAGCGCTCGCCGTGGTGGTCTCGCCGTCCACGGGGAACTTGGCGACCATGGCAGAGCTCGGGGTGAGCTGCGTCTTGCCGCCAAAGGGCATGAGCACGGTCGCGGCGCCGATGGTGGAGTCGAAGCGCTCGGAAAGGCCCTTGTTGGAGGCGACGTTAAGATCGGTGACGAGCGAGGTCATGCGCTCGGCAAGCGTGGTGCCGGCCCAGCTGGGCTGCCACACGCTGCGGGCGCAGACGTGGGCGACCTGGTGCTTGGGCGCACCGTTGGAGTTGAGGAACTCGCGGGACAGATCGACGATGGCGACGCCATTCCATGCCATGCGCATGCGCGGCTCGGCGGTAACCTCGGCGATGACGGTTGCCTCCAGGTTCTCCTCGGCGGCGTAGCCCATGAACTCCTCGACGTCACCGTCGGCGACGGCGCAGGCCATGCGCTCCTGGGACTCAGAGATAGCGAGCTCGGTGCCGTCCAAGCCGTCGTACTTCTTGGCCACGGTATCAAGGTCGACATACAGGCCATCGGCAAGCTCGCCCACGGCGACCGAGACGCCGCCGGCGCCAAAGTCGTTGCAGCGCTTGATCAGACGGCAGGCATCGCCGCGGCGGAACAGACGCTGCAGCTTGCGCTCGACCGGGGCGTTGCCCTTCTGGACTTCGGCACCCGAGGTCTCGATGGACTCGGTGTTCTGGGTCTTGGAGGAGCCGGTGGCGCCACCGATGCCGTCACGGCCGGTGCGGCCACCCAGCAGGATGATCTTGTCGGTGGGGGCGGGGCACTCGCGACGAACGTGGTTTGCCGGGGTAGCGCCCACGACGGCGCCAACCTCCATGCGCTTGGCCACGTAACCGGGGTGATAGAGCTCGTTGACCTGGCCGGTGGCAAGACCGATCTGGTTGCCGTAGCTGGAGTAGCCGGCGGCAGCAGTGGTCACGAGTTTGCGCTGCGGCAGCTTGCCCTCGAGCGTCTCGGAAACCGGGACGGTGGGGTCGCCGGCGCCGGTGACGCGCATGGCTTGGTACACATAGCTGCGGCCCGAGAGCGGGTCGCGGATGGCGCCGCCCACGCAGGTGGCGGCGCCGCCGAAGGGCTCGATCTCGGTCGGGTGGTTATGGGTCTCGTTCTTAAAGAGGAACAGCCAGTCCTGGTCCTCGCCATCGACATCGACCTTTACCTTGACGGTGCAGGCGTTGATCTCCTCGGACTCATCGACATCGGTCATGACGCCGGTCTTCTTGAGGTACTTAGCGCCGATGGTGCCCATGTCCATGAGGCAGACGGGCTTGGCGTCGCGACCGAGCTCGTGGCGCATCTCCATGTAGCGGTCGAAGGCCTGCTGCACCACGGCGTCGTCGATCGTCACGTCATCTAGGACGGTGCCGAAGGTGGTGTGGCGGCAGTGGTCGGACCAATAGGTGTCGATCACGCGGATCTCGGTGATGGTGGGGTCGCGATCCTCATCGCGGAAGTACTGCTGGCAGAAGGCAATGTCCGCCTCGTCCATGGCAAGGCCGCGATCGGCGATAAAGGCGGCAAGGCCGGCCTCGTCGAGCTCGCGGAAGCCGTCGAGCACCTCGACGGGTTGGGGCTCGGGCGTCTCCATGTACAGCGTCTCGGGCAAGTCGAGCGAGGCGATGCGCGCCTCGACGGGGTTCACCACGTAGTGCTTGATGGCCTTGATGGCGGCCTCGTCCAGAGCGCCCGAGATCATATAGACCTTGGCGGAGCGCACGGCGGGGCGCTCGCCCTGGCTGATGAGCTGCACGCACTCGCTGGCGGAGTCGGCGCGCTGGTCAAACTGGCCAGGCAGGAATTCGACGGCAAAGACGGCGCCATCGCTTGCGGGGAGCTCGTCGTAGGTCACATCGACCTGGGGCTCGCTAAAGACGGTCGGCACGCAGGAGCGGAAAAGCTCCTCGTCGATGCCCTCGACGTCGTAGCGGTTGATG
>DBEZQF010000058.1:0-1511 GCA_048254795.1 Collinsella sp.
TTGGCGGCATTGGTCTCGCGTGGCATAACGACTCCTCGGCTCAACGGCACAATAAACTTATGGGCACAATTGTCCCACGTCCGAGACGCTTACGCCTCCAAGAATGCGCCGGTCTGACGGCTCCACAGGCTCGCGTACTCGCCACCCGCCTCGACGAGCTGCGTATGCGTGCCGTCCTCGACAATCTCGCCATCGGCCAGCACCACAATGCGGTCAAGCGCCGCCACGGTGGACAGGCGGTGCGCCACCACAATGGAGGTGCGGCCGCGCATCAGATTCTCGAGCGCCTCCTGCACCAACGCCTCGGACTCGCTGTCCAAGGCAGACGTCGCCTCGTCGAGCACCAGAATCGGCGCGTCGGTTAGGATGGCGCGGGCGATAGCCACGCGCTGACGCTGACCGCCAGAGAGCTTGACGCCGCGCTCGCCCACCATAGTGTCAAAGCCACGGGGCAAGCGGTCGATAAACTCGGTCGCATTAGCCAAGCGAGCCGCCTCGCGAATCTGCTCATCAGTGGCGTTGGGACGACCGTAGGCAATGTTTTCGCGAATGGAGCGGTGGAACAGCAGCGCCTCCTGCGGCACGTAGGCAACCTGACGGCGCAGGCTCTGCTGCGTGCAGCGCGAGACGTCCTGGCCGTCCACGAGCACGCGGCCGCCCTGTACATCGTCCAGGCGCAACAACAACTTGGTGAGCGTCGTCTTGCCCGAGCCCGATTTGCCCACCAGGCCCACGCGCTGGCCCGCCGCCACATGAAGTGTCAGGTCATCGAACACGCTCTCGCCCGCCGCAGCGTCACGGTACGCAAAGCTCAGCTGCTCAAAATCAATCGCGCCCTCGGTCACTTTGAGCTCGGGGGCGTCCGGGTCATCTGCCACCAAACGTGGCTCGTCCAGCACGCGCGTCATCTCGGCCGCATCGCCGAGCGCGCGGTTGATGCGCTGCATCATGGAGCTTACGTAGTTCAGGCGCATGGTGAGGTTATAGGTGTAGGTAAAGATCATGACGAGCGAGCCGGCCGAGATGCCAAACCACGCGTTGCCGCCCGCCACGAATACGCTCACCACGGCCATGGTGATGACAATAAGGCCCGAGGTCGTAAAGTTGCGCTGCATCATGGCGTGCATCGAAACCGTCTCGGCGTCGCGCGCGGCGCGGTCGGCGGCATCGAACAGGTCGCGCTCAAAGTCCTCGCGCCCACAGGTCTTGACGGCCAGGATGTTTGTGACCGCGTCGGACAGCACGCCCGACAGTTTGTTCTGCGCGGCGGACGTCGCGGCCGAAAGCGGCATGATGCGCTTGTACATAAGCCAAACAAACGCAATGTAGACGACCATGATGCACACCAGGATCACGGTAAACGTCGGCACCACCGGGGCGAGTGCGGCCACGGTGCAGATGACCGAGGTGATGGTGGGGATGAGCGAATACACCGTCACGTCGACCAGACCCGTGTAGCCGCTCATAAAACGGCTTGTCTGGCTCACAAGCGATCCGCCAAAGCGGCTGGT
>DBEZQF010000059.1:0-22104 GCA_048254795.1 Collinsella sp.
GAGGTCGATGATTTCTACGGCGAAATCCAGCATGCGACCCAGCTCATCCGGGCGGGGAAACTCGAGAGTCCCGTCATGCCCCTTGCCGCCACACAGCGCTGCGCGCGCATTATCGATGCAATCCGTCTAGCCCTCTAGGACCTGGCGCTGACGCGTGAGGGATCATGACGCCGGCGCCCGTAGCCGTAGTGTTTGGTGCCCCGCATCTCTGATGCCCCTTTTATAACTTGCGGTGGAATAGTTCCTGTTTGCGGCAGAATAAGGCATCGACAGGAACTATTTCACCGCAACTGATGAGGGGGAGCTGGGGATGCTGACGATCGGGTGTCATCTATCCACGACGAAGGGCTATCGGGCGATGGGAGAGACGGCGTTGTCAATTGGCGCCAATACCTTTGCATTCTTTACGCGCAACCCGCGCGGCGGCAAGGCGAAAGACCTTGACATGGATGACGTGGCCGCCCTGCGCGAGCTTATGGCGCAAAATGATTTTGGCCCACTCGTGGCTCATGCCCCGTATACCTATAACCCCTGCTCGGCCAAAGAGCGGGCGCGCGAGTTTGCCCTGGAGGCCATGGCAGAGGACCTGCGGCGCATGGAGGCGCTGCCCGGCAACTACTACAACTTCCATCCCGGTGCGCATGTGGGGCAGGGCTCCGACGCCGGCATTCAGATGATCGTCGACACCCTGTGCCAGGTGATGTCTGAGGGCCAGCAGACGACGGTGCTGCTCGAGACCATGGCCGGCAAGGGCACCGAGGTGGGCCGCAGCTTTGAGGAGCTGGCGCTCATCATCGAGGGCGTTGCCGACAAGCGCCCCGAGCTGTCGGCCAAGTTGGGCGTTTGCCTGGACACCTGCCATGTGAATGACGCCGGCTATGACATCGTCCACGATCTTGAAGGCGTGCTCGACGAGTTCGATCGTGTGGTGGGTATCGAGCGCCTGCGCGCCGTGCATATCAATGACTCCAAGAACCCCTGCGGCGCCCATAAGGACCGCCACGAATGCATCGGTAAGGGCTACCTGGGTAGCGAAGAGTTTGGCGGCGGTATGCAGGTTATGCAGAATATTGTATCGAATGGCCGCTTGCGCGCATTGCCATTCATTTTGGAGACACCGAACGAACTTGCAGGTTATGCGGCTGAAATCAAATTGTTAAGGTCATTGCAGCAGTGATGACTGTCATAAAGTGGAGTGCTCCATTCACGTAATGGGTTTGTTTCAATCAGTTTTCTAATTGCGGATTCTTCCAAGCGGGTGCATAATAACCCTCAGTTTTTGCAGACCCCTGAATCACGTGGGGTCATTGGAAGGAGACTGATTATGAAGCTGAAGAAGCTTGGCGCATTTGCCGCCACGGGTGCTATGGCGCTCGCCCTTGCTCTGACGGGCTGCGGCTCGTCCAACGCCACCTCTGGTTCTGATGCCAGTTCCAGCAGCTCTGACGACGCTAAGGTCGAGAAGGTCGACGGTTCCAAGGAGTACGCGCTCGTCAAGGACGGTACGCTGACCGTCGGCACCTCTGCCGAGTACGCTCCGTTTGAGTACAAGGATGACAATGGCGACTACCAGGGCTTTGACCTTGAACTCATTAAGGCTATCGGCGATAAGCTGGGTCTGGATGTCGAGTATGTCAACAATGATTTTGACACGCTCGTCCCCGGCGTTGCTTCGGGCGCCAAGTACGACGTCGCCATCGCGGCTATCACCGACACGCCCGAGCGTGAGAAGGAAGTCACTTTCTCCGATTCCTACTACATGGACGATCAGGCTATCGTGACCAAGGTCGATAACACCGACATCACGGCCGACAACTTCAGCGAGAAGCTCAACAACGCCGACGCTACCATCATCGTCCAGTCTGGCTCGACCGCCGAGGCCTTTGCCCAGGAGAACTTCCCCAAGGCCAAGATTGTCCCCTACAAGGACGCCACCGAGTGCTTCAGCGCCCTGCAGTCCGATAAGGGCGACGCCGTAGTCACCAACCGCTCCGTTGCCAGCCAGCTGACCGCCGAGCAGTTCAACACCTGCCAGACCATCAAGCAGGTCAGCACCGGCGAGGAGTACGCCATCGCCATCAACCAGGGCAACACCAAGCTCAAGGACGACATCAACCAGGCCATCAAGGACCTGACTGACGACGGTACCGTCGACGCCCTCATGGCTAAGTACAACATCAAGTAAAATAGCTACTTGATTGCGCGCGGGCCCTTTCCGTTTTGCGGAGAGGGCCTTTGCGCTTCTCTTGACGGAGAGTGTTTCCGTCTCGTTTTGCCGGCAACTTCTACGATAGGAGCCACCTTGTCTCGACTGAACAAAGAGGCCACGGAGCAGCGTTTTCCACTGCCCGCCTTGCTCCAAAAGCTAGCCTGCGTCATGGCCGTGGCGCTCGCGCTGGTGTGCGCGGGGGCATATGCGCCCACGACCGCCCAGGCGCTTGAGACCGCAAAGATTACCGCCCGACCCAACACCGGTTCGGGCAGCGCTGTGGTCGGCGGCACCGAGACGCGCATTACCTGGGAAGTTCAGGCCGATGCCGACGAGGAGCTGAGTGGTCTTTCGCTGACGTTTGTCGACGGCACGACGTTTGGCACCGATGACACGCGATTGACGATGCTCTCGGGCGAGGACCTCATGGATCGTACGCCCATGAAGCCCACGTGCAAGGCTAACGGCCAGACGCTCAAGATCGACTTTGGCGAGACGGCGCCCGCCGGCGGCTTTTTCCGTGTCGAGGTTTACGGCGTGACGTTTCCCGTCGAGGGCGGCGAAGAGGCCTTTAGCGGCACCTATACGCTCGCCGACGGTTCGACCAAGAAGATTTCCAAGATTCCTTCCGTCGAGATCAAGGGCGTGACGGCATTCGATAACTTCCTGGCCGATCTTAAGGAGCAGCCGTGGGTCGAGGCCTGGAACTCCAATATGTTCCTGCGCCTGTTCTTGAACCCGGTGATTTTGGTCCAGAGCCTGCCGATCGTCTTTAAGGGCTTCCTTATGTCGCTCTCGATCGTGCTTGTGGCGTTTCCGCTGGCGATCCCCTTTGGCTTTGCCCTGTCGCTCATGCGTATCTCCAAGTCGCGTATCCTGCGTTGTCTTGCCGGCATCTATGTGAATATCATCCGCGGTACGCCGGCGTTCCTGCAGATTTACATTGCGTTCTTTGGCCTGCCGCTTGCCGGTGTCAAGGTTGACGACTACGTCTTGGGCGTTATCGTCATGGCCATGAACTCGTCTGCGTACCTGTGCGAGATCTTCCGTGCCGGTATTCAATCGATCCCCAAGGGTCAAAACGAGGCTGCTCGATCGCTGGGCATGAATGCCTTCCAGACACTGCTCTACGTTATGATTCCGCAGACGTTCCGCAATGTCCTGCCTACGTTGACCAGCGAGTTTATCCTGCTTTACAAGGATACGTCGCTGCTTGCCGCCGTGGGCGTGGTCGAGATCGTCATGAACGCCCGCACCATCGTGGCAACGACGGGCTCCATTACGCCGTATGTGGTTGCTGCCCTGTTCTATCTGGTCATTACCCTGCCGCTTGCGCGCTTGGTGAGCGGTCTTGAGGCGAGGCTGCTGGGTACGGCCGAAACCAAAAAGAAGCGTCCCACCAAGAGCGCCGGACAGGTTGTAGCGACGCCCGCCGACCATATCGCTGGTCTGTAAGGAGGTTCTATCATGAGCGAAACCAATAACTCGAACGAGGCCGTCGTCAGCATCAAGAATCTCCAGAAGGCCTTTGGCGATAACGTGGTCCTGCGCGACATCGATCTTGATGTGCACAAGGGCGAGGTCGTTGTCGTTCTGGGACCCTCGGGCTCGGGTAAATCAACGATGCTTCGCTGCATTAACCGTCTCGAGGAGCCCACGAGTGGTTCGATTGTCGTCGAGGGCGTGGATGTTTGCGCCAAGGGCGTTGACCTCAATAAGGTGCGTACGCACTTGGGCATGGTGTTTCAGCAGTTCAATCTGTTCCCGCACCTGTCGGTCAAAAAGAACGTCATGCTTGCGCAACAAAAGGTGCTCAAGCGCAGCAAGGAAGAGGCCGAGAAGATCGCCGTCGAGGAACTCACCAAGGTCGGTCTGGCCGAGCGCATCGATTTTATGCCGAGCCAGCTTTCGGGCGGTCAGCAGCAGCGCGTGGCCATCGCCCGCGCCCTGTCGATGAATCCGCACGTGATGCTCTTTGACGAGGCCACGTCGGCGCTCGATCCTGAGCTTGTCCGCGATGTATTGGGTGTTATGCGCGATCTTGCGCATGACGGTATGACCATGATCGTGGTGACGCACGAGATGGGCTTTGCCCGCGACGTCGCCGACCGCGTCGTCTTTATGGACGGCGGCGTTATCGTGGAGGACGGCACGCCGAGCGAGGTCTTCGACCATCCCAAGAGCGAACGCACCAAGGCGTTTTTGGGCAATATCTCGTAGCCGCTTTATATGACTGACATAGCAGAAAACGGGAGCCGGATGTGATCCGGCTCCCGTTTTTGTTGGGACGCGAATGTGTTTTGGTGCAGAGCGTGTTACGGGCGGAGCTCATTGCCGCTAGACGAGCTCGGCTCCAAGGGCGCGGCAGGCCGCCTCGCCCTCATCGTCGGGTGCATCGTAGCAGATGACGGAATCGACCACGTTGACGCCTGCCTCGTCGGCGTCGGCCTTCCAGTTGTCCATCCACTCGCCTTCGGCCCACGAATAGGAGCCAAAGAGGACGACCTTCTTGTCGCCGAGGGTCTCCTTGACTTCGTCCCACATCGGTTGGAACTCATCGTACTCGAGCTCCTCGGAGCCCATGGCGGGGCAGCCGAAGGCGAAGGCGTCATAGCCGGCGGCCTTGTCGGCGGAGAAGTCGGCGCAGGGGATGACTTCTGTCTCGGCGCCGGCTGACGCCACGCCCTCGGCAACGAGGTTTGCCATGGCCTCAGTGTTGCCCGTACCGCTCCAGTAGACGACGGCGATCTTGCTCATGTTGAGTCCTTTCGGTTGTGCGGCATGCCGCCGCGGTTTGTACGTTCTATCAGGTTGCCTGGGCTAGTTGCGCCAAACTGCAACCCTGCTGATAGACAAAGGTGAAGTATTGGGTGCAGGCGCGGTACGCATCAAACGTCACAAGCGCCTGCTCGACATTCGTATAGACCTTCCAGGCTCCAAAGATCTTGTAGTTTTCGCCGTGTTGAGCGATGAACTCGCGCACGTCCTCGTAGGGATATCCCAAGAAATAGCCAATCTCGTGCGGAAACTCGCAGGTGCAGTCGTTGCTGCAGCAGGCTTGCTGATCCAGCGCACATCGGGTCTGGCTACAGGCACATTCCGCGGCGTTATTGCTCGCGAGCGTGATGCGTGATGCCAGATGCACGAGGCACGTCGAGAGATTGCTCGTGTCGTAGCCTTCCGAGGCAAGCGCCGTCTGGACGCGCGGGTCCGCGAAGCATGTGGCGAGGCTTTTGGGCCGGTATGCGTATACGAGTGCTCCGCAGGGTCTCCAGACCAAAACGCTCAGATGCATGCCGAGCGAATCAAGCTCGTGATTGCACTGGGCGATAACGTTGAGCAGGCGTACACGGCGATCTGCGATTGGTGCGGTCGCGCCCGAACCATCCTGATGGGCGTAGACGCCGGGATAGGTAAAGAGCGATGCCGGCTTGATGCCCGCGAGCGTGGGAGAGCAGTTGCGCACGACTGCTGCCTGAAACGTTGGGATGTCTATGGTTCGAGTCACGGCGCTCCTTGCGGATCTAAACTGTTAGCCTAGGAAAACTTATACACGAAAGTAAGCCTTGGTCAACTAAAAGTTTGAACAGGGAAACTAATTGACCGAACGGACATGATTTTGGGTTAAGATGGGGACACCCCATGGGGGTATCTAAATAGGGCTACTTGAAAGGGGAGCGCATGAGTGACTTGCTCAACCCTGCAAATCTCATCGTGCTGGCCGTCATTGCCGTCGGCATGTTTTTTGGGTTGCGTCGCATCGCCGCTTCGACTCGCGGAAAGAGCTGCTGCAGTGACGGCGCGAGCGGAAAGAAGGCCAAGAAGGTCGTGGTCGCGGATACCGATCCGTCTCATTATCCCTATAGCGAGGAGCTGCTCATCGGCGGCATGAGCTGTGACGGCTGCGCTCAGAACGTAGCCAATGCCCTGAATGCGCTGGATGGCGTGTGGGCAACGGTGACGTATGCGGACCACACGGCACGCGTGCGCTCTAAGCAGCCGGTTGATCGTGGTGTCCTTAAGGCTGCCGTGAGAGATGCGGGTTACTACGTCATGACGCTGTAGGTCTTGCCTTGGATGCGCGTCCTTGTCTAGGCTCGTCCGCGCAGTTCGATGTCTTGGATATCGTCGAAGTCGATGGCGATGTCTTTGAGCTTGAGGAGCTTGAACGCAGGGAGCACCTCATCAAGGATGCCCGTGCGAGCGCGATAGCCGTACGTATCGTAATAGGTGACGCGCACCAGGTCGCCTCGTTTGAGGCCCTCGAGCTTTTTCGAAAGCTCGAGGGCTTTTTCTTCCGTGAGTTCGCATTTGGGCTCAACAGTGATCTCTTGTTTGCGCACGAGCTCGTAGTATCCCGTGAGGGCGGCAAAGGGCATAAACTGCGCGGCACGGCCGGCGCGCACGGCACCGTTGGCAGTGAGGTTGGGGTCGGCGGCGCGGCGTCTGCCCTCGGGGTCCGCTAGGCGTTCAAAAGGTGTCGGTGGCCGCATCGGCTGTTGTTGGGACTTAGGCACGGTGTCCTCCTACCTGATCGTTGCGTTCGCGTGCGGTGGCGCCGGCGGTAAAGCTTAATCCCTTGACCAGGGCGTTCTTGCCGTACTTGCCCTTCACGGCCAGGACGGCGCGCGCCAGGTCGCGCTCGCGCTCATCCGCCTCGATATCGCTAAATAGATCGATGGTGGCAAATTCCTCGGGCATGAGGTTGCCAAATCCCAGGTTGATGCGTTTGACCGGTCGTTTGGGATCGACAGTCTGCGCCCAGAGCTCATCGAAATAGCCCATGATCTTCTTAAACGAATTGGTGCGCTCGGGCAGCTTTCGCGAGGCGTTTGAGTGTGCAAAGAGCGCAGCATAGCCACCGCGCGGTTTGCCGCCGTGCTCTCCCACAAAGATGCCATCGATTGCCTGCGCCTCGCGCACCAGGCGGCGCCGTTCGTCATCGCGCTGGACGGGCTTGGGCGCACGGGGCGCGAGCTCGGGGCCGGCGGTTGCGGTGGGTTCGATACTCGACGTGCTCGAGCGTAGGTGTCCGCATCCGTCCACATATTGCGCTGTACCGCTGGCATCGAGCCGGCGTATGTCGGCTCGTTCGCTCGCGTAGCCCACAAAGAGCGAGATGCTGTCGCAGACCACGTGCTTATCGACTAAGTCCAACACGGCGTTGTCGACCATCTCGCGCAAGACGGTGTAGGCCTGCTCATAGGCATAGCCTTTCGATAGCACTTGCCCCGTGGTTGTTGAGGTTGCCTGTGGGCGATAGGCCTGAATATCGGCGATGGTTGTCGGCTCGCGCCCGAAGGCGTGGTCGATGAGATACTCGGCATTGACGCCGAGCTCGTCGTAAAGCAGGTTTTCGTCGAGCGCCGCGACGCCCATCAGATCGTAGACGCCGTATTTCTCGAGGCGGGCTGCCACGCCGGGACCGATGCCCCAGATATCGGTGATGGGACGATGGGGCCAGATCTCCTTGCGAAAGGTCTCGTCGTCGAGTATGCCGATGCGGCTGGGTACGTGCTTGGCGGTAATGTCGAGCGCTACCTTGGCCTGGAATAGGTTGGGGCCGATGCCGACCGTCGCCGTGATGCCGGTGCGCGCGAGGACCTCGTCGCGCAGCGTGCAGGCGAACCCTTCCGCATCTGTGTGATAGAGGTCCAGATAGGGCGTCACGTCGATAAAGCACTCATCGATGGAGTAGACGTGCACGTCCTGGGGGCTGACGTATTCCAGATAGATACCGTAGATTTTCGCCGACACCTCCATGTAATGCCGCATACGCGGTACGGCCGTGATGTAGTCGATACCATCGGGAATTTCGAACAGACGGCAGCGATTGTGTATCCCGAGGTCCTTCATGGCCTGTGTGATGGCGAGGCAGATGGTCGTGCGTCCGCGTGATTCGTCGGCAACGACCAGGTTGGTGGTGAGTGGATCGAGCCCGCGGTCCACGCACTCGACGCTGGCATAAAACGTCTTGAGGTCGATGCAGATGTAGGTGTGCTGCTCGTGCGCCACGCGTCCTCCCATCAAACACATGTTCTTATCGAATACATGTTCGATAATACCCGCTCGACCGGACACCGTCAAAACCTGTCCCTTTTTGGCAGGTATGGTCGTGCGGCTGCATCGGGTTTTTAACGCAGCCCTAAAGAGCGCGAAACAGCTCGGAAAAGCTCGCTTCGTAGCATGAGCCTAACGATTGATACCACCTATACGCACGGAAGGGTTGTGGAAAAGATGGTCAATTATGGGTTTGGTATGCCGACGCGCCTTGTTGCGGATGGAGACGTGGCTCGCTGGTGCGGACGATTGGTCGCTCACTACGGAGGCACCAAGGCGCTGGTGGTGCTGGGCGGTGACAAACATACGCGTGATGAACTTGTCACGGCGGCGCTCGGCTCGCTTGATCGAGCCCTGCTCGAGCGCGTGCTTTTTCGCTGTGGCTCGGTTGAGGGTGACGGGGGAGACGAGCTGATCGACGAAGCCGTGGCCCTGGCGACCGACGAAGGCGTGGACTTTGTCCTGGCGATCGGCGATGCCGATACTGCCGGCTTTGCGCGCGAACTCGCTCGTCGCATGGCCGTGCTCGATGCCGGCGAGGACGGCTTTGTTCCCTACGGTTGCATTGTCTCGGAGGGCAAGGTGCCTGCTGCCGCGGGAGCCGGCGAGGTTCCCGTTTTTGCCATTATCGCTCCCGAACTGCTTGAGGGCATTGGGTCTCCTCTGCGCGAGTTGCTCGGCAGCGTGTGCGCCGCGGCCTAATATCTGCCATAAAGGGACAGGTTTATTTTGGTAGGTAAAGCGTTTGACCTGCCAAAATAAACCTGTCCCTTTTTGGTCGGTCGCCGTTTGGGGGCGGATTGGCAACGCTCGCTGATTACGGTCTTGACCTGCGCTAGAATAGGGGCATCTGATTATCCGGGCGCATGGAGGTATGCGCCCGTATGTTGAGGAGGACTTTATGGCAACTGTTGCCGCACCTATCGACGCTACGTCGACCGCCGCTTGGAAGGCGCTCGAGGCCCATCAGGAGAAGCTCGAGGCCGAGGGTATCGACCTTAAGGCATGGTTCGCTGCCGATGCGGAGCGCGTGAACAAGCTGAGCTTTGATGCCGGTGACCTGCACTTCGACCTGTCCAAGAACCTGGTGACCGATGAGACCGTCAAGCTGCTGTGCGATCTTGCCCGCGAGGTGAAGCTCGAGGAGCGCCGTGACGCCATGTTCTCCGGCGAGCACATCAACACCACCGAGGACCGCGCCGTCCTGCACACCGCGCTTCGTCGCCCGGCAAGCGAGAAGGGTCAGCTCATCGTCGACGGCCAGGACGTCGTCGCCGACGTGCACGAGGTCCTCGATCGCATGTATGCCTTCGCCGAGCGCGTGCGCTCCGGTGAGTGGAAGGGCGTTACCGGCAAGAAGATCGAGCATCTGGTGTCCATCGGCATCGGCGGCTCCGATCTGGGCCCGGTCATGGCTTACGAGGCCCTGCGTCCCTATGCTGACGCCGGTATCGACTGCCGCTACATCTCCAACATCGACCCCAACGACCAGGCCGAGAAGCTTAAGGGTTTGGACCCCGAGACCACGCTCGTGATCATCGTCTCCAAGACCTTCACCACGCTCGAGACCCTCACCAACGCTCGCGAGGTCAAGACCTGGATGCTCGAGCAGCTCAAGGCTCAGGGCGCCATCGACGGCTCCGATGAGCAGAACGCCGAGGCCGTGGCAAAGCACTTCGTCGCCGTCTCCACCGCACTCGAGAAGGTCGAGGCCTTCGGTATCGACCCCGCCAACGCCTTCGGCTTCTGGAACTGGGTCGGCGGCCGCTACTCCGTCGACTCCGCCGTGGGCCTGTCGCTGATCGTCGTGCTCGGCCCCGAGCGTTTCCAGCAGTTCCTCGAGGGCTTCCACGCCATCGACGAGTACTTCTGCAATACCCCGCTCGAGAACAACGCCGTCGCGCTGATGGGCCTGCTCAACGTCTGGTACGTCAACTTCTTCGGTTCCAAGAGCCATGCCGTGCTGCCGTACTGCCAGTACCTGCACCGCTTCCCGGCCTACCTGCAGCAACTCACCATGGAGTCCAACGGCAAGCATGTTCGCTGGGACGGCAGCGCCGTGACCTCCGACACCGGTGAGATCTTCTGGGGCGAGCCCGGCACCAACGGCCAGCATGCCTTCTACCAGCTGCTGCACCAGGGCACCGTGGTGGTTCCGGCCGATTTCATCGCCTTCGCCAATACTGCCAACCCTGCGACCGATAGCGGCCAGGACGTGCATGAGCTGTTCCTGGGCAACTTCCTGGCTCAGACCAAGGCGCTCGCCTTTGGCAAGACGGCCGACGAGGTTCGTGCCGAGGGCACGCCCGAGCAGATCGTCCCGGCCCGTTGCTTTGAGGGCAACCGCCCGACGACCTCGATCTTTGGCGACACGCTGACCCCGTTTGCGCTCGGCGAGCTCATCGCCCTGTACGAGCACATCACGTTTGTCGAGGGCACGGTCTGGGGCATCGACTCCTACGACCAGTGGGGCGTCGAGCTGGGCAAGCAGCTTGCCAAGCAGATTACCCCGGCCTTCCACGACGACGCCGCCAAGGCCGAGCAGGACGCTTCGACCCAGGCGCTCATCGAGTTCTACCGCGCGCATCGCAAGTAGTCGCTGCTGTTAACGCATCGCGCCTTATAGTCAGGGGCCCGTATCCTATCGGATGCGGGCCCCTTTGCTTTGCCGTGGTCCCGGGGCGCACGGCCTTTGTGGAACATTGCCGGGGCGCCGCGCGCTGCGAGAACCCTGCGCCTAGATCTCGGCCTCCGCATGGCCTCGCTGCGCCTCGGGCAGCTCCCCGTAGAGCGGATGGTCTTCGAGCCTAAAGCGCTCGACCTGTTCGGGAGTGCGACCGCGTACAAAGAGCCACGAGCGATCGATTGGCGTCGCCATGAGCGTGCTGGGCAGCGCGTCGGCGCGGTCGGAAAACACCCGGGCACTCTCGGGATCCTGGAACGCCAGCACCAGATGCGTGTCGCAGTTGCCCATGATGGAGCGTGCGCGTGCCTCGCCATAGAGCGCATCGAGCTGGTTGGTCGACTGCAGCAGCAGCGTTGCCCAGATGTTGCGGCTTCGGATAATCGAGAGCACGTTGTCGATCTGGGGGATCTGCAGATTTGCGAAGTCATCGAGCATAAAGCGCACGGGCACGGGCAGGCTGCCGTCGGGCTGCCTATCGGCCTCGCGAATGAGGCCCATAAACGCCTGCGAAATAAAGAGGCCGGTCAGCGGATCGAGATTGCGGTCAATATCGCTCACGGTTACAAACAGGGCGCAGGGGGTGTGTCCCATGGAAGCGAAGTCCACCTGATGGCACTCACGATAGAGCTGTGCCGCACCGTCGAATCCCAGACACATGACCTTTTCGGCAAGGATGCCGACGATGCTCGCGTGCATGCGCTCGGCATTTTGCGTAATGGCGTAGCGCCGCCATAGCGAGAGGGCATAGCTTTGGGGGTCGGTCGTGATCAGGTCGTCAAACAATCGACCCGTGGCACCGTCCTGCAGGTGCTCGATCAGCTTGATGACCGAGCTGATCGTCTGCTCGTCGGCGGGTAGCTGTTCGGTGACGTAGGCGATAAGACACGACAGCAGGTTTGCCGCCGCATGATCCCAAAAAGGCTGGTTGTTGTCCTCGATGGGGCAGATGGCCTTTGCCACCGAGAGGATGTCCTGCTGGTTGGGCCTGCCGTCCGCCTTGCGGCGAATGTGCCTCAGGGGGTTGTAGCCGCAGCGCTCGATGCCGGGCGCAAGGGCCGGGACGGTGTTGAGGTCGGCGAAGTTGAGACATTGCACGCGGTAACCGTGGGCTGCCAGCACGGGTCCCACTTCGCGACAGAGCGTGCCTTTGGTGTCGAGCACGATGTAGCTTGCGTTCATTTGCAGCAGGTTGGGCTTGAGGACGTTGCGGGTCTTGCCGGCTCCCGAGGGGCCGATCACAAGTGCATTGTTGTTGAGTCCCGTTTGGCGGGTGTCGCAGGAAAGCGTTCGATCCTTGGCGAGGATGGTGGACGATGCGGACTCAGATGCGGCGAGGCGGCTGGCGAGGTTAGACATGGGCGACCTCCTTGGTGGTCGAGAGGATTTCGTGGGCAAAGCCGAGCTCGACGGCGCGCTCGGCCGAAAGGTAGGTGTCTTTTGCAGTGAGGGACTGGATGCGCTTGGGCGTGAGGCCGCTGCGGTCCGAGAGGATTTGCGTGAGGGTCTTGCGGGTCTGCATGAGACGCCGGCTGGTTTCCTGCAGCGCAAGTGCCGAGCCGCCTGCCCCCTGGGGGATCAGCGGGTCGTGAATCATGAGCTCTGCATGGGGCGCCATACGGCGATCGTCGCCGCCCATAAAGATCACGGCGCCCATGGACGCGGCGAATTCCAGGCAGACGGTGCGGATGGGGCACGATGCGAGGCGCATGGCGTCATAGATCGCAAGACCCGATCGCACGCTTCCGCCGGCGCTGGCGACAAATATGGTGATGGGGCGGCTGGGGTCGGTGGCATCGAGCAGGCGGATCTGCTGGCATAGGTCGTGGGCCATCGGGGTTTCGATGTTTCCCATGACGGAGAGCTCGCGACGGGCGAGCATCTCATCGTAAATGCTGGTGAGCGTGATACCTCGGGCGGATTCACGCATGGTGAGGGGGCTGATGATGGGGGAATGATTGGTGTCCATGAGGACTCCTTTCTGTTGGTTGTGTTGTGGAATAGGATTGTTGCCCGCGGAGGGGCTGGCGGGCTACAAGGTTCGTCCGAGCCTCAGATCGAGCTCGGTTGTGGGGCAGGCTGCCTGTTCGTGCGGCTCGCAAGCGCCAAGGGCTCCAAAGCGATGGAGCGTTGCGACGGGCGTGGTGTAGGCGAGCCGCAGCTGATGCTCGACAGGGGCACATCCGTCATTTTTGTAATGAGCCGCGTAGTACTGCGCGATGCTGGCGTTCATCTCGCTGCCATTGCGATGGCGCTCAAACTGGCGTCTGCAGGTCTCGATGATCTTTGCTACCGACTTGGGTGCCGTCGCGGGAACAAGGGCGAGATAGCCCTCAAATAGCTCATTGATGCTCAGGAGGCACAGCAGGTCGATCAGCGTCCTTATGGCTGCTCCCTCTGCGGAAAAGTGCGCGGTCATGCGGTTATATCGGTTGCGGTCGACGATGGCCGCATGGGGTCTTGGAGTTTTCTGCCCCGTGGTCCCGGGCTTTTGCCGCGCCTGTGCATTGAGCTCGACGTTGCAGCGCTTGAGGCCGTCCAACGGAAGGAACAGTGCGGTGCGCAGGGTGTTCCGCTTGCTTTCGAGTTCATGACGCTCGTCGGGTTCCCATTCGAGCTTGAGTTTCGTGTCGAGCGCCGTAAGCATATGGGCTAGGCAGCCTACGGTAAGAACGTACGAATCGTTGTCGCGTTTTGGGGCATAGGGGTCTGTCAGCTTGCGAATGTCGGGGTCGCCCATGATCTTTGTGCAGCGCCTCAGCAGTTGAGGGTGGTCGGCCAAGATCGTCGCGAGCGGTAGCGACGCGTAGTTCTTGATGGTCGCGGCGGCAAAGGCGGCGTCATATTCGTTTGCATATGCTCGCTCAATGCGGGCATCCAGAATGCTTTTCTTATCGCCGTCTTCAGCGTGGTGGTTTGTCATAGCTTCTCCAATCGGTTGATGTTCGTGCTGTTTGTTGATGTGTTGGTTGTCGTGAGTGATGTGCTTGCCGTGGGTGATGTGCTGACGTTGGGGTGCTATGCGGTTTTCAATGAGCCCGTGAGGCGGTTGCTGCAGGGGCGGGATGGAACGGCCCATGCAAGGCGGAAGGCATCGTGCTCAAAATCGAGACAGCAATGCCCTGGGCGCCTCACATGTGGCAGTTACCTCATTAAGTTGTCATTGCGTTTGGGGTTGTACTTTGCCGATCTTCCTTCTCTTACACGCTGAAAACTGAAACTGAATATGCTCGATCAAACGATGACCACCAGAGCGGTCATTTTTAAAGTACGTTCGTTTTGCTGATTTGACAAGACTAATTTTGAAATTTCTTTTCTACGGGATGAAACGAGGTTCGTGGAACGGTCGTGCTTGGTGTCGCCAGCTTTGCATGTGGTGGCTCAGCGTTTGACTGGAACGGTTGAGCCCCGAGATGGCGTCCCGTTCATGTTCGGGACAATATGACTTTTTACCTGTTGCAGACAGAGCCGCCGTGGGTGTTCTGTATGATGGCTCAGACAAGGTTGTTCAATGACAGGGAGGCATATATGGCAATCAAAGCCATCGCAATGGATATCGACGGTACGCTCACCAACGACCAAAAGGTCATCAGCCCGCGTACGCGCGAGAAGCTGCTCGCGGCGCAGGAGTCGGGAATTAAGCTCATCTTGGCTTCGGGTCGTCCCGCATGGGGGCTGCACGCCTTGGCGCAGGAGCTCGACCTTCAAAACCATGACGGTCTTCTAGTTGCCTTTAATGGCGCGCATGTGGTCGACGCTCAGACCGATGAGGTCCTTTTTGACCAGGCCATGCCGGCTGACGAGCTGCATCGCCTGATTGATCACCTGCGTAATTTTGACGTGATCCCTATGATTTCGCTCGGTCGTAATCTGCACGTCGAGGATTCGTACCATTGCATGATCACGCTGCCTGACGGCTCGCAGAAGAATATCGTCAAGTATGAGCGCGATGCGTGCGATCTTAAGATTCGCGAGGTCGAGAGCTTGCATGAGGTTGTGGACGCTTATCCCGTGGACAAGCTGCTGACGGCGGGCGATCCGGCCTACCTGCAGGCGCATTACGAGGAGATGTATGCGCCCTTTAAGCAGACGCTTTCGGGCATGTTTACGGCCGACTGGTACTTTGAGTACACGGCGCCCGGTATCGACAAGGCCCGTGCGCTCGAGGGTGCCCTGCCCAAGCTCGGCATCGATGCCAGCGATGTCGTATCGTTTGGCGACGGCCAGAACGACAAGTCCATGATTGAGTGGGCCGGCACGGGTGTAGCCATGGGCAACGCCGTCGATGAGGTTAAGGCTGTGGCCCAGATGGTGACCGCCAATAACAACGAAGATGGTATTGCGGTGGCGCTGGATAAGCTGCTGGGCTAGAATCGCCGATTAATGCATGATTCGGGCGCCTGCTCGCGGGCGTCCTTTTGTTAGGGAGGGTGCCGTGTCCGCATTTCCGTTCGACGCCGTTATCTTTGACATGGACGGCGTCATTGTCGATACCGAGTATTACTACTTGGGCGAGACTGCCGCGTTTGCCAAGGAGCTGGGGCTTAATCTGACTCAAGAGGAGTTGAATGGGCAGGTCGGTACCTCCCATCAGTTCTTCCTGCATATGCTGGTCGATTGGTTTGAGCGCGCCGGTAAGGGGCATTTCACTGGCGAGGAAGCGTTGGCCCGTTGGGACGAGTGGGCGCATAAACGTCCGCGCGACTATCAGGCTTTGATTAACCCAGGCGCCGTGGATACGATTCGAGAGCTGCCGCGCCGTGGCGTTCGCGTGGCGCTTGCCAGCTCGTCTCCCATGGTTAGCATCGAGGAAGTGCTCAACGCATGCGGGCTGTCGGATGCCTTTGAGTATGTGGTGAGCGGCGAGCAGTTTAAGGAGAGCAAGCCCGAGCCCGACATCTACCTGCATGCGCTGGATCTGCTGGGGCTGCCCGCGAATCGCTGCTGCTGCGTTGAGGATTCCGTTCCGGGCATTACCGCGGGTAAGCGAGCCGGCTTGACAGTCATTGCCAAGCGCGAGGAGCGCTTTGGATTTAGCCAGGATGCCGCGGACAAGATTATCGACCAGCTGCCGGAGCTGCTCACGCTTTCTTAGGAGCGCGGTAGTTGCGCGTTTTTCGGGTCAGATGAGTAAATACCCGACATTTTGGTGCGGCAGCAAGCATACTTAATGCTAATGCGGGCTTAAGGGCTTGCTGAATGCCCTTGGGCCCGCTTTAGACGTAATTGTGCTGGGAGAGGGTATATGCCACCGACTGAAGGGCTAACTGACGGTAAAGCAGCGATACCGCTGTACCAACAGGTTATCGATATCATTAAAAACGAAATTAACTCCGGTGCCTACAAGGCGGGCGCGCGGATACCCAACGAATTCGAATTGGCTGAGAGCTATAAAGTTGGCCGCGTTACCGTGCGACGCGCTATTGAGGAGCTCGTCCAGCAGGGTTATCTAACGAAGCGGCAGGGGAAAGGCACGTTTGTCAATGCCCCCAAGCTTAAGCGCAAGATTCGCCAGAAGGATGACGTCCAGAGTTTTTCGGACGCATGCCGCGTTAACGGAATGGAGCCGGGGGCGTGCGTCATTTCGAGAAAGAAACTGCCGGCGGATTCCACCGAAGCGCAGTTCTTTGGTGTTCCCGTTGGAACTGATTTGATTTGCGTTGAGCGTGTGCGTACTGCCGATGGCGTCCCCGTCATGCTCGAGAACAACATATACGTTTACGAGGACAACGCTTATCTATCAACGGCACCTCTATCTAACCAATCCATTTTTGAGTTCGTGCGCAACCGGACGGGCCGTACGCCCGCGTTTACCGACCCGTGCACACTCGAGATCGCGTGCGCGTCGCCCGAGGTCGCTCGGCTGTTGGCAGTTCCCGTTGGCGAACCCTTGTTTTATATGGAAGCCTTCTTTTTCGATGAGCAGCGGCGGCCGTTTATCATCGGTCGTCAGCGAATCGTTGGGTCTCGCTACGTTTTTGACATCTAGGACATTGCGAATGGAAGCGCCCGGTGGATCATCTCACCGGGTGTTTCCATACCGTTCACGGCGCAAACGCAACCGTTCAACCGCGTTGCGGCAATCAGTTTGAAATTATCTTGATGAAGGAAAAAGCTGCTGGTAATCTATGGGACGTCATAGAACGTTTGCCTTGTGCAAACGTTGAAGCGAGATGCGATGCAGTCTCGAGTTCTTTGGAGGTATCTATGTCAGATACGAAGGCGAAGAAGACAAACAGACGTTTTAAGTTCAAATTACCGCATGTCTATACGATCATGTTCTTGCTGATCGTTGTCTTTGCGGTCCTGACTTGGATCGTTCCCTCTGGTCAGTATCAGCGCAAGACGATTTCGACAGCGGCGGGCGAGCGTGAAGTTGCCGTTGCTGGAACCTATGAACAGGTCGATAAGAACTACACCGATTCCGAGACCGGCGAGACCATCAACCTGGGCCAGGATATCTTCGCGGTCCTGCAAGCGCCTACTAAGGGCATCCAGGAGGCTGCCGACGTCGTTGCGTTCGTCTTATTGATTGGCGGATCGTTCGCAGTCATCACCAAGACCAACGCTTTGAATGCCGGCATGAGCCGTGTGATTAAAAAGCTCAAGAACAAGGACATCCTCATCATTCCCATCACGATGACGTTGCTGTCCATTTGCGGCACTACGTTTGGTATGTCTGAGGAAGCCCTGCCGTTCTATGCCATCTTCATTCCCATCATGATGGGTATCGGGTATGACTCGATGACGGCATTCATCATCTGCTTCCTTGGTCCTAACCTGGGATATTGTGCTTCGACCATCGACCCGTTTAATGTTTTGATCGCCCAAGGCATCATTGGCATCGAGGGTAATCCGCAACTGTGGCTGCGTGCCGTTTCTTGGGTCATCTTCACTGCCGTCGGTATCGCATGGGCCATGCGCTACGCCATGCGCGTCAAGAAAAACCCCGAGTCGTCCATTGTGTACGAGGACGATAAGCTCAAGCGTATTGAATTTTCCGTGACCGATGCCTCCATCGAGGAAGAGTTCACTATCCGTCAGAAGCTCGTGCTTATCGATTTTGCTTGCGGTATGGGCATTATCGTCTGGGGTCTTGTTACCCAGGGCTGGTACATGAATCAGATTTCCGCCGTGTTCCTTGGCATGGGCTTGCTTGCCGGTATCCTGGGCGGCCTTGACCAGCAGACGATCGCAGAGGAGTTCGTTAAGGGTCTCGCCGACTTTGCGTACGCTGCCGTCGTTATCGGTATCGCTCGCGGTATTCTGGTCATCGCCGAGGGCGGCATGATCATCGACACCATCCTCCAGGCGCTCGCTACCGCGCTCGCCGGTGCACCCGCCGCCGTCTACACCACGTTTATGTATGTCGTCCTTGGTCTGCTCTCTTTGCTGGTTCCCTCGAGTTCTGGCCTGGCGGCTCTCACCATGCCCGTTATGGGCCCCCTGACCGAGCTCATGGGCCTCAATCCCGAGGCGGCCGTCACCGCGCTCCAGTTTGCCAACCAGACCATCAACACCATCAGCCCCGTGGCGGGCATGACGGTCGCCGGTCTTGCCGTGGCTAGGATTTCGTTTGGCCAATGGTGGAAGACCATTTGGAAGTTCTTCATTTTCATGGTCGTCTTTGGCCTGATCGTAACGGCAATCTCTGGCATGCTTCCGGTGTAGGTGGTTGTGATGTCTGATCGTTTGACGGTCCTGACGTCTAAGAGCGTCTTTACCGGTACGGGGGACCTGCCGTTTGAAGGTTTCGTAGCGGTCCGTGGCAATCGAATTGAGGCTGTTGGCACCAAGTGTGAGGTAACTTCGTATTTGACCCAGGCGGACGATGTAGTTGACCTGGGCGACCGCACTGTCATGCCTGGCCTGATCGATGTGCATACCTTCTATACAGGTTGGGCGCTGCGGACGTTGGGGTCTGATCTGTCCGGCATCGCTGATGCCAAAGAGGCTGTGTCGCTCTTGCGTGCATGGAAAGAAGATCATCCGGATTGCGCGGCGGCTTTTGGCCACAACCTACCCGAAACGTTGGCATCGGATGCCGAGAACGCAAATACGGCAGCTGTGTTTGACGATTGTTTTGGCGATATCCCTGTCGTCTGCTTTACACCGGGTGCGGAGACCTGCGTTCTCAATGCTGCCGCCAGTGCGCGATACGGCTTTACACCCCAGGCGTGCTATGCCGAGAAGATCTGGCGCATGATGAGTGATTTCCTTGCGCTGACCGAGGTGCGTGCCGGGTATTCGGACTACATGAGCATGCTTAACGAGCGTGGCGTTACCGCCATCAAGGAAATGGCGTTTGATGACTACTATGGCTTTGCCGACGAAATGGCTCGCCGTGAGGAATCTGGTGAGCTGACGGTTCGCGTCTCTATGATGTCGCAGCCGGTGGGCGCCGGTGCAAATCTGGCATATGCCCGCGAGGCACGAGAGCGCTTCCGGGGACCGTTCGTTCGTTTTTCTGGCTTCAACCGTATGACCGATCGCGGCGTATGGGCGGGGCTTGCAGAGATGATAGACCCCTATGAGGACTCGGCCGATGCGGGCGCTGCCGGCAAGACGGTCGTCGAGGAGCCAGAGTGGGATCTGATTGAGAGCGAGCTGCGTGCAATTGATGCTGACGGCTTCCGATATTCCTTGCATTGCCAGGGCGATGGCGCCGTTCGTCGCACCGTGGCGCTCTATGCCTCGCTGCCTCGAGACGAGCATGGACGGATGCTTCGCCGCCATGCGATTACCGATCTCGAGAACTCTGACCCGACCGATCTTGTCGAGTTTGGCAAGTTAGGTGGAATTTGCGAGGTCTATCCGCAGATTCTGACGCTGGACCGGCGCGAGGATTGCCTGTCGATGATGCGTCGACAAATTGGCGAGACGCGACTTTTACACAGCTGGAATCGCCGCGGCATGGAAGATTCCGGATGCACAGTGTGCTGTGGAACGGATTTGCCGCTGCTGATTCCGAGCCTGGGCGAGTCAATCTACAGCGCGTGCGGCGGATTCTTCGCCGACGGACTGCCCGTGAATGAGGTCAACACGCTGACGCTTGTCGAGCTCTTGCGGGCTTGGACTGCCGGGGGCGCGTACGATCTGATGCGCGAAGACGAGCTGGGTACGCTTGAGGTTGGCAAGCTTGCCGATATCTGCGTGCTCGATCGGGATGTGTTTGACCTCGATTATCGCGACGCACGCGATCTTGCGGTTGATATGACGATGTCGGATGGACAAATCGTGTTCGATCGAAATAAGGAGGCATAAGATGTCTGAATCCAAACCGACGCTGCACCGCGAGCAGATTGCGGGCATGAATATCCACTACATCATGTGGTCGCTCGATTACTTCCTTGATGTGCAGCAGCGCTTGGGCTTTGAGTCCATTGAGCTGTGGTGTGCAGAGCCGCATGTGACGCTCGACCACACGGGCTACTTTGAGGCTGAGGTCCTGGCGAAAAAGGCTGCAGACCGTGGGCTTAGGTATCGTACTCTGTGCCCCGAGAATGTTGTCTATCCTTGGCAGTATTGCGCACGCAAACCGCTGCATGAGCAGCGCAGCCTGGCGTACTTTAAGCACGGCATTGAGCTTGCCGAGGTACTTGGGTGCGACCGTATGTCCGTCAACTCGGGCTGGGGCGACTGGGACGAGGACCGCGAGGAAGCCTGGAAGCGCAGCCGCGAGCACTTGTCCATTCTGGCGGAGTATGCCGGCGAGCACGGTTTGGTGCTTACGATGGAAAGCCTGCGTCCCGAGGAGAGCAACCTTGTGACGACGGTTTCCGATGCGAAGCGCATGATTGACGAGGTCGCGAGCCCGTACTTACAGCCCATGGTTGATACAACCGCGATGGGCGTTGCAGGCGAGACGCTCGAGGACTGGTTTGTCGCCTTTGGTGATGGGGCAATTCACGAGATGCACTTTATCGACGGTGATCCGTATGGTCATCTGGTGTGGGGCGATGGCAAGCACGATATGGACGCCTTCGTCGCCACACTCAACGCCCATGGTTTCGACGGCATGCTGGGCCAGGAAATCACGGACGGTCGTTACTACGATGACCCGGCGGCGGCAGATGCCAAGAACATGGCCGCATTCGAGAAATATCTGATTGACTAAAACAACCATCGGCCACGCAACCAACGTCATTGATTGCGGGCCAAATAAGAAAGGAACTGGATATGAACGCACACGATCTGATCAAAGAGGCAATTGCCGAGAAGGGCAAGTTCGACAGCGTCTACTGGATTGCTTGCGGTGGCTCCATGATCGATTTGATCCCGGCCCATGAGCTTCTGCAGCGCGAGGCAACCACCTTCACTTCGTATATCTATACGGCTCGCGAGTTCGATATCATGCGTCCGCGTCGTCTGGGCGAGAAGTCCCTGGTCATCGCTTGTAGCCACAGTGGCAACACCCCTGAGGTCGTCGAGGGCTGCGAGATTGCCCTTGCTGCCGGCGCTACGGTGATCGCCCAGACCGACAACGCTGGATCCAAGATCGACTCCGGCAAGTGGACCACGTGGGTCTACCCGTGGGGCGAGGGCGTGCCGCAGGCTGAGGTCCCCGCTGGCATTTCGCTGTCGCTTGCGGCCGAGCTGCTCGATCAGCAGGAGGGCTACGCCGATCTTGCCGATATGTATGCCGGTATCGCCGAGATGGATAAGATTCTTCCCCCGGCACGCGAGAAGGTAAATGCCGAGCTGGGCGATCGCTTTGCCAAGCTTTGCCAGGAGCACGAGTTCTTCTACATTCTGGGCAGCGGTCCCAACTTTAGCCAGACCTACGGTTTCGCTATCTGCTCTCTTATGGAGATGCAGTGGCAGCACTGCAGCTACATCCACTCTGCCGAGTACTTCCATGGCCCCTTCGAGGCTACTCAGGATGGCGTTTTTTACTTCCTGCAGATGGGCTCCAGCGAGTGCCGTGCTATGGACGAGCGCGCCCTGGCGTTCCTTAAGACGCATACCGATACGCTGATGGTGCTCGATGCCAAGGAGTACGGTATGGAAGCCGTGCCGGCGAGCGTCCGTGCCTATCTGGACCCGGTGCTGTTCTACGCCATGAACTGCGAGCTGCGTGCTGCACGCGGCAAGGTGTTTGATCACGATCCCGATTTCCGTCGCTATATGGGTGTTGTCGAGTACTAGAAGG
>DBEZQF010000060.1:0-1820 GCA_048254795.1 Collinsella sp.
GGTCGCCGAACTTGTTCATGAGGTACTCGAGCTGCATGAGCTCGTCCCAGGTGCCGCCGACGCCCATCAGGAACACGGCGTCGTAGCCCTCGTCGGCGACCTTGTCGGCGAGCTCAATCATCTTCTTGCCGGTCTCGTAGACGTTCTTGCCATCCTCGACGTAGCCCTCCTGGCTAAAGTGCATGATCTCGATCTTCTCGGTTTCCTTCATGGCTTTTCCTTTCTGTCCTGCACGCAACTCTATACATCGCGTTTATTTTCGATACCAATTATAGACATACACCTAATGTGTTTTTAATACCACTTATCAATCTGCTCCAATCCTCGGTAAACGGTCGAAATTCTCTGGTGAGTGGTATTAAATTAGAATTGAATGTATAGCTAACGCCTCTGGCGCCTCCCTTGTGTGACAAAGAACAGCGTTCCTACCAGCGCAATAATGGTCGATGCCCCAAACAGTACCGTCTGGACACCCAAAGCCTCCGCCAAAAACGGAGCCGCCAGCAGCGGCAGCACGCCGGCGCTCATCAGGCCAAAACGCACAAAGCCGGTAATGCGCCCCAGGTATTTGATGTCAGCGCGCTCCTGAATCAAGATCATCTGCAGCGGTTCCAGGAATCCCCAGGCCAGACCGTTAATCGCCTGACCGATAATCGCGACCCCCAGCATATCGGTGCCCACGTACACCATGGACCCAATGCCCACGGCCATGAGCGCGCCGAGCAGCAATCGCAGGTTGACATGGCGGGCAGAAAGCTTGGTCAGGATGAACGCGCCCACCGAGGAAGTGAGGCCCACGACCGAGGACAGCCAGCCCAGCCAGACGATATCCACGTTGAGCACATCGCGATAGAACAACGACTCCAGCGAATCGAACGCGCCAAACGCAAAGAAGCCCAGAAAGCCCGAGATAAAGATAAGGCGCAGGTCGTGGTCGCGAAACGTAAGTCGCGCGCCCTCGGCCATGCCGCCCAGAATGCCGCCCTTCGGCTTCTCCCCTTTTGCGGGAGCAACACACTCGTGACAGCCCAAGGAGAGCACGGCCGCCACACCCATCATGCCCGCCATGAGCAGATAGACCGATTGCGTGGCAAAACAGCTCACGATGGCACCACCGAGCAGCGGGCCAGCGGTATAGGCGATATTGCTGTAGAACACCATGAGACCGTTCACGCGGGTACGGCCCTCGGTGGTCGACTCCAGGTATCCCGGAAACGCATGCGTACAGGTGTTGATAAAGCCGCCCGCAAGCCCCAAGACGCACGCGGCAAACACAAGCCCGGGGACAGACAACGGCGCCAACCCCACGCCAAGCGATAGCACCGCCGTAATCACGCACGTCACAAACGACGTCCGACGCGGTCCAAAGCGGTCGATGACCGAGCCCGACACCATATTGCCCGCCGACGTCATAAGATTGCGCACGAGCGTAATGGCAGCAACCAAAAAGGCCGTGCCAGCCAGATCATACGTCGCCGCGCCGATAAGCCCTAAAAAGTACACCGCGTTGTTGGCGCACCATTGCAGGGACTCAATAAGAATCAGCCTGACTTCTGCCGGCGTCAGGCGCATTGCTTCGCGATCCTTCGCGAACATACGAACTCCCTCTATACAAGTAAGGGGATGGAGGGCATAGGCCCGCTCCATCCCCTTACCAGGTTGCAATGACAGTCTATGCAGCCGGGCCCTTACGCCAGCACGCCGAAGAACGCGCCGATGATGCCCACGACCATGGTGGCCACAATCAGCACCATGGGGTTGATCTTCTTGGACAGCAGCCAGTAGTACAGCCAGAAGGCGATCATGCCGAGCATGCCGGG
>DBEZQF010000061.1:0-2871 GCA_048254795.1 Collinsella sp.
GGTCGATTCCGGCGCCGAGGCCAATGACGCCGCTGCGGCCAATGCCGACGCCGCCGCAACCGATGGCGCCGCGCCCGCCGAGGCCGAAGACGGCGCTCGCCCCAACCGTCGCCAGCACAAGCGCAATGACGACCGCAGCGACCGCAAGGACGAGCGCAACAACGACCGTCGTAACCGCCAGCGCGATCGCAAACAGCGCAACAAGGAGCGCAACGCCGCCCCCACCGAGCCCACGCTTTCGCGCGAGGAGCTCGCGGCCATGAAGGTCGCCGAGCTGCGCGAGAAGGCCAAGGAGTTCGAGATTGAGACGACCGGCAAGAAGAAGGCCGAACTCGTCGAAGAGATCTACACCACCGCCGCGAAGGCCGAGGGCTTCCGCGACATCAAGGGCATCCTGCAGATTCGCCCGGATAGCTCAGGCATCATCCATGCCCACGGCTACATGAAGTCCAACGACGACGCCTTCGTGCCCGCCTACCTCATCCGCTCCGCGCGCCTGCGCACGGGCGACGTCATCGAGGGCTCGCTTCGTCCTTCGCGCGGCGGCGACAAGCGCGCCGGCCTCGCCAAAATCACGACCGTCAACGGTCTGGACCCCGAGCAGATTCGCAGCCGTCCCAAGTTCGGCGACCTTACCCCGGTCTATCCCAACGAGCCGCTGCGCATGGAGCACGGCAAGGACTCCATTACTGGTCGCGCCATCGACATCGTGTCGCCGATCGGCAAGGGTCAGCGTGGCCTGATCGTGTCCCCGCCCAAGGCCGGCAAGACCACGATCCTCAAGAAGATCTGCCAGTCCATCTCGATTAACAACCCCGAGGTGCACCTCATCTGCCTGCTCGTCGACGAGCGCCCCGAAGAGGTCACCGATATGCAGCGTTCCATCAAGGGCGAGGTTGTGGCGTCGACCTTCGATATGCCCGCCGACAACCATACTCGTGTGGCAGAGCTCGTCATCGAGCGCGCCAAGCGCATCGTGGAGCTGGGCGGCGATGTTGTGGTGGTGCTCGACTCCATCACGCGTCTTGCCCGCGCCTACAACTTGGCGGCGCCCGCCTCGGGCCGCATCCTTTCGGGTGGCGTCGATTCGGCGGCCCTGTATCCGCCCAAGCGCTTCCTGGGCGCAGCCCGTAATATCGAGAACGGTGGCTCGCTCACCATCCTGGCCTCTGCCCTCATCGACACCGGTTCCAAGATGGACGAAGTCATCTTTGAGGAGTTCAAGGGCACCGGCAACATGGAGCTTAAGCTCGACCGCGACCTGGCTGACCGCCGCATCTTCCCGGCTATCGACCCCGTTGCCTCCGGTACGCGTAACGAGGACCTGTTGGTCGACGAGCAGATGCGTCCGTTTGTCTTTGGCCTGCGTCGTATTCTTGCCGGCATGAACAACACCGAGCGCGCAGCCGCATCGTTTATCAAGGGTCTTAAGGGCACCAACACCAACCAAGAGTTCCTGGTACGTTCGGCCAAAAAGCACAGCGACTACGAGCAGACGTTCTAGGTTGTCATCCACGCGCAGCGATAGTCATCAATGCGATAAAGGGTCGGGGCTTTGAGCCTCGGCCCTTTTCCATATCGCCGCTCCGCGCTTATTTTTAACCATAAGACCGACGAGCAGCAGGTTTCCCGTTTCAATCCGACATCGTCGCTTGCAATCGACAGGGCGGTTTCGCATAATAGCTTTTAAGCTTCGCGACGGAAAACGCAGATGAAACGAACCATATACCGTTGCTTTGGGGCATAGCCCCGCTTCATCTTCTCTCGCGCAGCCAACTGAATGATGCGATTTGGGTGCTGGAAGATGGGGAGAGCTCATGGCTTCTTCTGATGCAACACAACGAGCAGTTCTTGCTGGACTTTCGTGCGGGATCGGCCTTGCCGCTCCCGTGGTTATGTATGCCGCGACGCTGTCGTTTTCGTCGGTGAACGAGACGGTCGTGGCGGGTGCGGTTCCCTTCGCCGTGGGCGCGGTGGCGGGCGTGGGTATCTATGCCGCCTCGCTGGGTATCTCCGAGTACCGTGCGCAGCGTGAAGAGCGTCTGTTCCAGCCCGATGCCATGGGCGGTGCCGCCAATCTCAATCAGCATCAAAGCGAGTTCAAGACCGCCTCGATTCCAGCTCAGCAGCAGGATGCGACTCCTTACGCTGCGGCTTCTGCTTCTCAGGCTCAGGCGGAGCAGTCTACCTCGGCATTCCTTTCCGGCCTGACTGGTGCGTTCCAGCGCCGTCATGCCGATGATGGTGTCCCTACCATCGCTCGAGCCGCAGATGCCATGGACGAGGCCGAGGCTTGGTCCATGATCGACAGTATGCTCGACGACGATTCGCCGGTGAGCTGCGACCCTGCACACTCGCGCGACGTCTATCAAGTCGCCATCGACGAGCTCACCAACGGCGGGCAGACCGGCTCCTTCAATCGCGACGACATCGCCGCCGCGGCACGCGCCGTGTCGGGCTCCCAGGCCACCCCTGCGGGCAGCACGGCGGCTTTCGTGGCACTCGTTGCCAACGCGGCAGCCAATAACGCCTACAACGCTACCTCGGCGGACGCGAACGCTTCTGCCGACAATTCGTACGTTGATGAAGCCATGACTGCGGACGAGGAGGCCGTTGCCGCCCGCCGTGCCGCCGAAAGCTCATTGTGGGGCGCTCCTGCCCAGCAGCAGGCGGCTGAGGCTGTGCCGTACAATGCAAACCTCGCCAGCATGCCTATCATCTCCGGTGCCGCGGACATCGATCTCGATGACCTCGATGAGCCTGCAGCCATCACCGCATCGATTGATGCCCAAGATCGCATCGACACCGGCGACCTTCCGGACGCCTCGCTCGAGGTTGATGTTCCCATGGCCGATTACTCGGGCCACGAGG
>DBEZQF010000062.1:0-2514 GCA_048254795.1 Collinsella sp.
CATGTCGATAACGTCCTGCGGAGCGATGGCGTTGCCGCGGCTCTTGGACATCTTCTCGGCCTTGCCGGTCTCGGCATTGCGCACGGTCAGGAAGCCGTGGGCAAAGACGTGCTCGGGCAGGGCCTCGCCGATGGCCATGAGCATGGCGGGCCAAATGACGCAGTGGAAGCGGATGATGTCCTTACCCACGATGTGGAACTGTGCGGGCCAGCGATAGGCCAGCTCGGCACGCGCCTCGTCGGTGTCGACACCGTAGCCGACGGCCGTCATATAGTTGAGCAGTGCATCGAACCACACGTAGGTCACGTGACCCTCGTCAAACGGGACCTGAATGCCCCAGTCGAAGCTCGTGCGGCTCACGGATAGGTCGTTAAGGCCGCCCTCGACAAAGCTGCGAACCTCGTTCATGCGGAACGCAGGCTCGACAAAGTCGGGGTGCTCGTCATAGAGCTTGAGCAGCTTGTCCTGGAAGGCGGAAAGCTTAAAGAAGTAGGACTCCTCCTGCACGCGCTCAAGCGGACGGTGGCAGTCGGGGCACAGGTGCTGGCCGACGCTGCCGTACTCCTCGTCGCCCTTCTGGACCTGTGTATCGGTGAAGTAGGTCTCATCAGGCACGCAATACCAGCCGTCGTAGCTGCCCTTATACAGGTAACCGGACTCCTTCATGCGCTCCCACAGGTACTGCACGGCATGATGCTGGCGCGGCTCGGTGGTGCGGATGAAGTCGTCGTTGGAAATCTCGAGCTTGCTCCAAAGCTCCTTGAAGTGCGGGGCCTGGCTGTCGGTCCACTCCTGCGGCGTCATGCCATGCTTGGCTGCGGCCTCGGCGACCTTCTCGCCGTGCTCGTCCATGCCGGTCAGGAACTTGACGTTATAGCCGGCGGAGCGACGATAACGGGCCTGAACGTCGGCGATGATGGTGGAATAAGCCGTGCCCAGGTGCGGATCGGCGTTGACGTAGTAGATGGGCGTCGTGATAAAGAACGAAGGCTTGCTTTGATCCATGGGGTTTGTCCTCCAGAAAAACGTTGCATACAGAGGATGATTCTAGCGCAAGGGCTGGATATCCTCCATCTATTGCATATCGAGCACCATGGCATAGACATCGCGCTTGCGGCGCGAATACTTCTGAGACAGGCGCTTGGCCACCGCAGACGCGGGCTCCCCCTCCTCGAGCGCGGCGCGGATATCCTCGCGCAGGGCCTCGTCGTGATCCGTTGCCGCGGCGCCAACCGGCACGGCACCGGCCTCCTCATCCTCGCTCGGCGGCGCGATGACCAGCGCAATCTCGCCCTTTACCTCGCCGCGAGCACGCAGCTCCTCGGCGAGCTGGGCGGCGGGCCCGCGCAAGACCTCCTCGTGCAGCTTGGTGAGTTCGCGGCAGACGGCAACCTCACGTTGGGGAAAGACCTCCGCCACGGCCTCGAGCGTCGCCACGATGCGATGTGGAGACTCGTAGAAGATGAGTGCGCCGGGCACCACGGCAAGACGCTGCAGTCGGCGCACGCGGTCGCCGTGCTTGCGACCCAAAAAGCCTTCGAAGAAGAAATGCTCGCAGGGAATGCCGGACGAAACGAGCGCCGTGACGCAAGCAGAAGGCCCGGGAATAACTTCGACGGGCACATCGGCCTCACGCGCCGCCTCGACCAGCGCCTGGCCGGGATCGGACACGCTCGGCATGCCGGCGTCCGAGGCAAAGGCGAGGGTCTCCCCCGCCAGCAGACGGTCGACCAGGCCGGCGGCGCGGCTGGCGATCACATTCTCGTCGCAACGGACAAGCGGCTTGGAAATGCCCAGGTGCATCAGCAGCTTTGACGTCACACGCGTGTCTTCGCAGCAGATGACATCGGCAGCGGCAAAGGCCTCGCCAACGCGCGGGGACAGGTCGCCCAAGTTGCCGATGGGCGTGCCGACCACATAGAGTTTGCCCGTATGGGCGCTGTTTTGCGTCATATCAACCTATTCAATCATGCCGCGCTCGAGCGTACCGAGCGCCGCGCGGGCGTCCCATGCTGCAATGCGCTTCTCGGTCTTCCACGTTTGGAAGAACCAACCGGCAGCCGGCGCAAACGAAGCCAGCTGATTGGCGATAAACACGCGCTCGTAGGCATTGCGGCCCTCGGGCGTAACCGACGAGTTGGCAAAGATCGCCGCGCCCGACCATTCGCCCACCAGCACGGGGAACCCAGTCGAAATCGCTTCTTTGAGCTCGCGCTTGTTGCGCGAAATCGCCGTCGTCAGCCCGCGGGGGCTCGTGATATCGAGCGCATATTCGTCGCGGTAATGGTACAGGTGAAGGTCCATGTAGACGTTCTTGTACTTGGCGCCGCGCATAAAATGCTTCCACTCGCTGGGATGCCCCGACGACGAGAAAACGACGATCTTATCCTCGGGCATATACGAACGGACGAGCTCGTAAGCATCGCGATAGAAATTGCGCAGGTAGTGAGCAGGAATGCCATCCGTCATGGTGAAGAGGCTCTTGCGGACACTCATCTGCGGCGTATCCAGCAG
>DBEZQF010000063.1:0-2571 GCA_048254795.1 Collinsella sp.
CCAACCCAGGGCCTCCCACATGGCGGTCTGCGCGATGCAATAGAAGTAGATGTTGTCCTGGCCAATGAACTGGTAGATCTGTGCGTCATCCGAGCACCACCAGTCGCGCCAGTCGAGCGAGCTGTGCTGGTAGGTGGGCGCGGGCACCTGTGTGGAGTCGGCAGCGGGCTCGCCCATGAGGGCGGCATCCTGGGCGGCGACGCCCTCGGTCACGCCGGCGGCCTTGGCATCGCGCGCGAGCACGGTACGCGTATAGCTGATGGGCGCCCACAGGCTCTCTGGCCAGCACCAGCAGGTGACGTCGGAAACGCCGTCGACCTGGGGCACCGGAACGCCCCAGTCGATGTTGCCGGTGATGCGGAAAGGCACGAGCGCTTTGCCGCTGCGGAAGCGCACGCCGCCGTTGGCGAGCACCGCATGGGCGTCGTCGCGCTCCTTCCAGCTGGGGAAGGTGACGGTAAAGCTGCTCTTGTTTCCCTCGGGCTCCAGCACGGTGTGCTCGGGCAGCTGGTCCTCGACGGCATCGAAGGCCTCGCGGAACTTGTTTTGGATATGGAGCTGGGCCGGCAGCAGCCACTCCTCCATGGTCTTGGAGACCACGGAACGAACCTGCGGGTTCTGGGCGAGCTTGGCGGTGTAGGTCTTCATAAAGTCGAGGTAGGCCGGCAGGTCGAAGTAGAGGTTGTCGACCGGGCGCAGCTCGGGCACCTCGCCGGTGAGCTGGCTCTTGGGTGCGATGAGCTCCTCGGGCTCAAACTGGTGACCCAGGTCGCACTCGTCGGCATAAGCCTTCTCGGACTTGCAGCCCTGGATGGGGCAGCGGCCGATCACTTGGCGGCCGTTGAGGAACGTGCCGGCCTTGGCGTCGTAGAACTGCAGCGTGGAGCGCTTGGAGATGGTGCCCTGCTCATGCAGGCGCTCGATAATCTCGGCGGTTACTTCGTTGTGAATCTGCGCAGCCGGCTCAAGGCCCGAGCCGCCGTAGATATCGCAGCTGATGTTGTAGTTGTTGAGGGTCGCTGCTTGGCGGGAGTGATTGGACTCGACGTACTCGTTAATGGACTTGTCGTAGCCCTCGTTCTCCTTGAGCTTGCGGTAGCTCTCCATGATGGGCGAGCCGTAGCAGTCGGTGCCCGAGGTGAAGATGACGTTCTCGCGGCCCAGACGGTCGCGCAGGAAGCGGGCGAAGAAGTCGGCAGGGACAAAGACGCCGCCGACGTGGCCAAAGTGAAGGCCCTTGTTGCCGTAGGGCTCGCCGGCGGTAACGATGGCGCGGCGAGGCCAGCTGGGACGGTCGTTCATGGAGTATTTGGATGCCATGGGACTCCTTCGCATATGGTGAGAGCGCGGCCGGGCGCAAGGTCTGGCGACGCGGTGGTCAATTCGTGCATATCGTTCGACATTATCGCACATGCGGACGGGTACGTGGCGGGGGCGCTATCCTAAGATGCTATGAATGAGATTTCCAACATACATGCGTTTGAGGACGAGGATTTTCTGCACGCTTGCTTCGTGTGGGGGATGGTCGTAGTCGGCGTGTTTGCCGTGTGCTTGGTGCCGGTGTTTATGCTGCTGGGTGGGCCTGCAGACTTGGATGCGGCTGACGCGGGCGGCTGGATGGCTGTCGTGGGCTGGATAGTCGGCTTGGCTGCGATCTCAATGGCGTCGTTCGCCGTGCACGAGCTGGTGCACGGTGTGTTTTTTAAGCTGCTGGCGCCTGCGGGCGCGAAGGTGACCTTTGGGGCGAATCGCGAGACGGCGATGATCTATGCCTGCGCCGAGGGCGTTGTGTATTCGCGCCGGCGGTACATGGCGGTTTGCCTGGCGCCGACGGTTGTTGTGACGGCGGCGTTTGCCCTGGGATTTGCGTTCTCGGGCTATCCGCTGCTGTGCTACCTGGCGGCCGGCTTGCATTTGTCGGGTTGTGTGGGCGATTGGTATTACGTGCGGACCATTTTGCGCGACCGCCGCATTGTCGCCTGCGAGGATACGTCCTTTGGCGTGCGCTTTTTTGGGTGAGGAGATGTCGATGAAGTCGTTGTTGCTGCATGCGTGCTGTGCACCATGCTCGCTTGAGCCGGTTCGCCTGCTGCGCGAGGAGGGGTTTGAGCCCACGATTTGCTGGACCAACCCCAATATTCAACCGCGCGATGAATGGCAGCGCCGCTTGGACGAGCTGCGCCGGTGGTGTGCCGATGGCGACATCGAGCTCATCGAGGCAGGGGAGGACCGCGATCGCTGGGAGACCGGCGTGGCGCCGCTGGGTGCCGACCGAGCCCGTCGCTGTCGCGCGTGCTATGCCCTGCGTCTGGCCGAGGCGTGCCGCGTGGCCCAGGAGCGCGGGTTTGAGTTTGTGGGCACGACGCTCGCCGTCTCGCCGTACCAGTTGTTCGAAACCTGCAATGATGTGTTGGAGCGTCTGGCTGCCGCCCGCGGTCTCACCCCGGTGATTCGCGATTTTCGCCCGTATTACCCCGAGGCGACACGCCGTTCGCGCGAGCTTGGCATGTATCGGCAGAACTACTGTGGTTGCCGCTTCTCGGCTGTCGAGGCGGCCATGGACCGCGCCCG
>DBEZQF010000064.1:0-55180 GCA_048254795.1 Collinsella sp.
GCGACCATCTACACGGTGGCGCGCGAGACACCGGTCGCCGGCCTTGCCAAAGCGGCGCCTGAGGTGCTCGACGCCATTGCCGCGCGCGTGCGCGCCATCGGCATTCCCTGCCAGGTGAGCTACTAGCAAAACCACGCAGCAGCCAGTGTCCGCCATCCCGCTCCATCAGTTGCGGTGATATAGTTCCTATTTATGCTGTTAAACCGCTTAAATCGGAACTATATCACCGCAACTTTTATGGACGCGTGGGTGGGCTATACTAGCTGCGGATGAAAGGAAGTTAGCCATGTTTGACAACGGACCTGTGCCCGGCCGCAACGACGCTTGCTGGTGCGGCAGCGGCAAAAAATATAAGAAATGCCATAGCGCCTTTGATGAGCGCCTTGAGCGCCTGTGGGAAGAGGGCTGGGAGGTTTTGCCCCGCACGCTCTACAAGACTCCCGCCGATATCGAGGGCATCAAGCGCTCGGCCGCCATCAACGTGGGCGTGCTCGATTATGTGGGCGAGCATATCGCCGCAGGCATGACCACCAACCAGATCGACCAGATGATCTACGACTACACCGTCGAGCACGGCGGCACGCCGGCAGACCTCAACTACGAGGGTTACCCCAAGAGCGTGTGCACCTCGATCAACGACGTCGTCTGCCACGGTATCCCCTGCGATGCGGATGTGCTGCACGAGGGCGATATCATCAACGTGGACTGCTCCACGATCCTGGACGGTTACTTTAGTGATTCGAGCCGTATGTTCTGCATCGGCGAGGTATCTGCCGAGCGCCAGCGCCTGGTCGACGTCACCCGCGCCAGCGTGGAGGCGGGTCTGGCGGCCGTCAAGCCATGGCTGCCGCTGTCCGTAATGGCCGAGGCCGTGCAAAAGACGGTCGAGGACGCCGGTTTTAGTGTGGTGCGCGAGTACGGCGGACACGGCATCGGTAAGGAGTTCCACGAGGACCCGTTTGTGGGCTTTACCACCGAGGCGCCCGATGTGGACACCATCATGGCTCCGGGCATGGTCTTTACCATCGAGCCCATGGTCAATGCCGGAGCGCCCGACATCAAGATTAGCAAGGGTGACGGCTGGTGCGTGCGTACCAAGGACGGTAGCGATTCGGCCCAGTGCGAGGTACAGCTCGTGGTGACCGAGGACGGCTACGAGCTGCTGAGCTGGTAGCCGTGGATGCGCCGGATGCTGACGGGCACGCTCGTCTTGCATCCGGCGTTTTTATTTGAACGTTTTGCCTGATACAACCTGCCAAAATAAACCTGTCCCTTTTTGGCAGGTCGAGCGGAGAGGACTGCTTGTGAACATCCTGGTTTTGTTGCCCGTCAACGACCGCCATCGCGCGATCCTCGAGTCGAGCGCTCCGGGCGAGGACTTTATCTACACGAGCTCCGACGCCGCCACGCGCGAGCAGGTCGCCGATGCCGACGTGATCCTGGGCAACATCGACCCTGACATGCTCACGGCATGCGAGCATCTCCAGCTGTTGCAATTGCAGACCGCCGGCTATGACGACTACCTTGCCGCCGGCACCGTGCCGGCTGACGCCAAGCTGTCTTGCTCGGTGGGCGCCTACGGTCAGGCCGTGAGCGAGCACATGTTTGCCATGGTACTGTCAATGATGAAGCGCCTGCCCGGCTACCAGGACCTGCAGCGCGAGCATCGCTGGGAGGACTTGGGTCCGGTCACCTCGCTCAAAAATGCCAACGTGCTGGTGCTGGGCGCGGGCGATATCGGCGGCCACTTTGCCACGCTCTGCCGCAGCATGGGCGCACACGTCCGCGGCATCAAGCGCCATCCGCTCGTCTACCCCATTGTGTTTGAGGACATGGACGGCATGGATGCCTTGTCTGAGCGCCTGGCCGAGGCAGACGTCGTCGCATCTTTTATGCCCAGCACACCCGAGACCCGCGGTCTGGCGAACGCCGAGTTCTTCGCCGCGATGAAGCCGGGCGCCTTCTTTGCCAACGGCGGCCGCGGCGACCTTGTGGTCGCCGACGACTTGGTTGCCGCCTTGGAGTCGGGACATCTCGCCGGCGCCGCGGTCGACGTCACCGACCCCGAACCGTTGCCTGAGACAAGCCCCCTGTGGGATGCGCCTAATATGCTCATCACGCCACACGTCTCCGGCTGGTTCCACCTGGCAGCCACGCTCAACAATGTGGTCGACATTGCCGCGGAGAATCTGCGTCACCTGCAAGCCGGCGAGACCCTGCGCTGTTGGATTGAACATTAGGGTTCCGCCGTTCTAACGAACGGCGGACCGGTCGACGCTGCGCGCCGCCCAGAGCGACAATTTGTCATTCAAAAGGCGAGGCATGACCAGAAGGTCTATGCCTTGCCTTTTTCATGCCAACTTGTTCGCTCTGGACATCGCTCGCTGACGTTTGCTCAACCTGCGGTGTCATAACAATTCTGTCCAGCTGTTGGCATTGCGGCATTTGCCCAAATAAAACCTGCCAAAGTAAACCTGTCCCTTTTTGGCAGGTATTAGAGCTCTACGCTTTCGGCGCCGTTGATGGTTAGGTTTCGCTCGTAGAAGGCGGTGAGAGCGCGGATGGCGTACATCACGTCGCGCACGCCGCCGGTCTCGTAGCTTGAGTGCATGGCCAGCTGCGGCAGGCCCACGTCCACGGCATGCATGCTCGCCTGCATATTCGACAGGTTGCCCAGGGTGGAACCGCCGGCCATGTCGCTCTTGTTGGCGAAAGCCTGCGTTGGCACGTCGGCGTCATCGCAGATGGCCTGGAACACCGCGCGGCTAAAGGCATCGGTGCAGTAGTGCTGGTTGGCGGCTTCCTTGATGACGATGCCGCCGTTGAGCACAACCTGATTGCGGGCGTCGCACTTCTCGGCGTGGTTGGGGTGCACGGCATGTGCGTTGTCGCAGCTCGCGAGCATCGATGCGGCAAGGGCGCGATGGTACGACTCGTCGTCAAAGCCCAACGATCCGTTAATGCGGCGCAGTGCATCGGCCAAGAGCGTCGACATGGCGCCTTGCTTGGTCTCGGAGCCAACCTCCTCGTTATCGAAGCAGCAGAAGACCGAAACATCGTGCGCGTTCTCGGCACCCAAAAATGCCTGCAGCGAGGTGTAGGCGCAGGCCAGGTCGTCAAGCTTGGGCGTCGAGATAAACTCGTCGGCCCAGCCCCAAATGCGCGCATCCTGGCGGTTGACCAGGAACAAATCGCGGCCCAGAATTTGCTCGGGCTCAACGTCCAGCTCTTCGGCAATCAGGGCATCAAAATCTCCCTGCTTGAGTTCGCCGGCGCTGATGAGCGGGCACAGGTCGACGGCTCGGTTGGGAGCAAAGCCCTCGTTAACGCCGCGGTTCATGTGGATGGCAAGGCTCGGGATAATAGCGACCTCGCGCTCGGTGGCAAGCAGGCGGCTCTCAATACGGTCGCCCTCGCGTACCAGCACGCGGCCCGCGAGTGCCAGCGGACGGTCGAACCAGGTGTAGTCGATCATGCCGCCGTAGGCCTCGGTGTTCAGGCGCAGCGTCTCGCCCGCGCCGTCGAGCTCGGGCACGGCCTTAACCTTAAACGTCGGCGAGTCGCTGTGCGACGCCGTCAGCTGAAAATGGTAGTCGCCGGCAACGCCGTCCTCGCCCCACGTAGCAGCCAGGTCCTCGCCCACCTTAAAGGCGATAACGCTCGAGGTGTTGCGCTGCGTGTAATAACGCCCGCCCGGCTCGATGTCCCACGCCGCGTTCTCGGACAGGTAGGTAAAGCCCGCCTCGTCGAGCTCGGCCATAATGGTCGCCGCCGTATGGAACATGCTGGGGCATGCCTCGATAAAGTCGATAAGGTCGTTGGCGGCCTCGATATCATCGGCCGTCACATGCGCGCGCTCGGGCGTTTCCTGATCCGTCATGCTCTCCCCTTTCGCTGGGTTGATGGTCCCTTCCAGCATACCCCGCCGCGCCAGCGCTGCACTCTTCATTCCGTGTTTAATCCCGCACCGCTCACCAAGTTGAGCCATCATGCCCGTGCACCTTTTGCGACAATTACGCTAACAGGACGAGAGGAGCCGCCATGAAGCCACGTAACATTGCCATCGCCTGCGGTGTCGCGGGAGTCGCCGTCGGCCTTGCCGCTGCCACCGGTATCGTTTATCACAAGCAAATCAAGTCCGCCGCGTCGCTCAAACGCTTGACCGGCTACGCGGATGGCTATGACCTGTACGCAATCGACATCGCCTACGACTACGATCTTGATCGCATCATCGCCGCTGGCGTGCGCGACGACCAGGCCTACATCGATGCCGTGGTGGCGCAGGTGCTGCCCGGTGTGCCGGTACATGTCCAGGCGCCCCAGTTTGCCTGCAGCGCTTTTGTCGCCGTAGATGCCGAAGGCCGCGTGCGCACCGGTCGCAATTACGACTTTAAGGACGACACCTCAGCGCTGCTGGTGCGCAATCACCCACGCGGCGGCTATGCCTCCATCGGGTTTGCCGCCCTTAACAACCTGGGCGATAACACTCCGCTTGACTCCGTCGCCGGACGGGCCGCCGCACTCATGGGCCCGTTTGGCCAGCTCGACGGTGTTAACGAATGCGGCGTGTCCATTGCCGTACTCACTCTGGATTCCAAGCCCTGTGACCAGGACACGCAACGCCCCGTCATCAATACCTCGCTCGCCATCCGTCTGGTGCTCGACCGTGCCGCCACCACGCAAGAAGCTGTCGACCTGCTTTCCGCCTACGACATGCACGCCATGGCAGGACGCGATTACCACTTCTTTATCAACGACGCCGCCGGTGACGCGCGCGTAGTAGAGTGGGATCCGCGCGATCCGGACCGCGCTTTCAAAGCGGCTCCTGTACGCCAGGTTACGAACTTCTACGCCTGCTATGGCGACGAAGTGCTGCCCAACCAAAAGAATGGCGAGCTGGGCCATGGTAAAGAGCGCGCCGTCGCAATCGCCGATGTCCTTGACGCCCATGTCGGTGCCCAGGACGAGGCAGTCGCTTGGAAGGCCCTTCGCGCCGCAGCCCAAGAGCCCAATCCGGAAGACATCACCAGCAATACGCAATGGTCGGTCGTCTTTGACAATACCGAACCCGCCGCCGCTATTACGCTGCGCCGCCACTGGGGCAACGTCGATGCCTTCGCACTGTAAGGAGCCAGGCCCGTCGACCTTACGTTCCCTGACGTTGCTTACATTTCCATACGCTTGAGCTAACACGTTTACCCCCGTATCAACAGTGTGCGGGGGTAAACTTATGCGCATGTTATAACTTGCCCGGAAGGATTCATCATGCTTAGGATCGGTCTTCTTACTAGTGGCGGCGACTGCCAGGCGCTCAACGCCACCATGCGCGGCATCGTCAAAACGCTTATGACCAATAGCGAAGAGCCTATCGAGATCTACGGTTTTGAGGACGGCTACCAGGGCCTTATCTACAGCAGGTTCCGCGTCATGACGCCCGCCGATTTTAGCGGTATCCTCACCCGCGGCGGCACCATCCTGGGCACGAGCCGCACGCCGTTCAAGCGTCTGGATACCCCCGAGGCCGATGGTGTCGAGAAGGTGCCGGCGATGGTCCACACCTATCATAAGCTGCAGCTCGACTGCCTGTTTATGCTGGGTGGCAACGGATCCACCAAGACCGCCAACCGCCTGCGCGAAGAGGGCCTCAACGTTATCGCCCTGCCCAAGACCATCGATAACGACACATGGGGCACCGAGCTGACGTTTGGCTTTACGAGCGCCATCGACGTCGCCACCAAGTGCATCGACGACATCCACACCACCGCTTCGAGCCACGGCCGCGTGTTCGTTATCGAGATCATGGGCCACAAGGTTGGCTGGATCCCGCTGTATGCCGGCGTCGCGGGCGGCGCGGATGTCATCTTGATTCCCGAGATTCCCTACGACATGGATAACGTCATCAAGACCATTGAGCATCGCATGGAAACCGGTAGCCGCTTTACCATCGTGGCCGTCGCCGAGGGCGCCATCTCCAAGGAGGACGCGGCGCTGTCCAAGAAGGAGTACAAGAAGAAGCTCGCCGAGCGCACGAGCCCGTCAATCGTGTACGACATCGCCAAGGAGATCGAGGCCAAGACCGGTCGCGAGACCCGCGTCGCCATCCCCGGCCACACGCAGCGCGGCGGTCAGCCCGATGCCCAGGACCGCATCTTTGCGACCCAGTGCGGCGTCGAGGCGGCACTCGGCTGCCTACGCGGCGAGTTTGGCTACATGATTGCTCTGCGTGACGGCAAGATGTGCCACATGCCGCTCGAGGAGGTCGCCGGCAAGCTCAAGTATGTCGACCCCCAGAGCGACCTGGTGCGCGAGGCCAAGGCGTTGGGCATCAGCTTCGGCGACGAATAGCCTCGGCTGGAACTGCTCTCATCGGAGGCCCCAGGGCTTACCTCCCAAATCGTCCTCGGACATGTCAGGACCCCGCCGTGCGCTTCGCGCCGCGGGGTCCTTCCGTCCTGCGGAAAGATTTGGGAGGTAAGCCCTGGGGCCTCCTGCGGTAACTAAGGAGGCCGTGGCTATTCGTCTTCTTGCTGCGGGTGCCTGGTCTGAAATTAAGTTGCGGTGAAATAGTTCCTGCTTAGCCCGCAAATGGCTGAATCTAAGAACTATTCCACCGCAACTTACGAATGATCGGAGCGGCTACAGCACAAGCGTCGGCGTTCGTTTGATGGTCCGCCACGAAAAGGAGCCATCTACTACGTTTAACTCGATGGGGCCAACCATGACCGCATTTTTCGAAAAGCGACAGGCCTTCTACCTGCGGTTTTATTTTTCGTTTTCCCGGCATGGTTGAGGGTATCCAATTAAACGTAGTAGATAGGCCCATTTTGTGGCATACGGCCCATTCAAGCCCAATCTCGAAGGCTAAAGAGAGCCTCTCATCCACGCTTGCGAGCGAAAACCAAATAGAATGAAAGGCAAATGGAAAGCCCGTTTGACGAGCGGAGGACATATGCGGGACGTAGCCGAAAGCGACTGGAAGCTGTTTAAGAAAATGCTTCCTCAATGGCAAGAACGTTATATGGAAAAGCTCATCGGCCAGTACGTTGAGATGCTGAACGGCGACAGTGAAGCGTCCAGTAGATTTTGGGCACTAGAAGAGCGCCTCAATAGAGACAAGCTGTCCTCAGGTGTAATTGCAAACGACATTCGCCGCAGCACAATGCACCGCGAGATAGCCAATTTGCTTATCGACAGCGTGATCGCCCTCGACGACCTTGACGGTTTTACCGAGGACATTAAGAGCTATGCGCAACACTGGATTGGCCAGTAAGAGCACCGAACGACAAACATCCCCAGCAAAACGGGGCAAACGCCGGACCACCTAATGGTTGTCCGGCGTTTGCCCCGATAAAACCTGCCAAAATAAACCTGTCCCTTTTTGGCAGGTTACTCGGCGCTCTTGAGGGCGCCGACCATGTCGATCTTATTGAGGGCACGGTTGGTGGCGAGGTTGACGATAAACGTAAAGCCGAAGGAAAGCACCACGGCAAGCACGTAGCTCAGCGGCTCGACTTCGACGTCAAAGTACAGCGACGGCATCTGCAGGATGTACGTAAAGCTCTCGGCAAGCAGGCCACCCAGCGGCACGCCCAGTGCGGTGCCAATCGCCGTGAGGATCAACGTCTCCTTGTTGACGTAATGGTGTACCTCGCCACGGCGGAAGCCCAGCACCTTGATGGTCGCCAGCTCGCGCTCGCGCTCGGAGATATTCGTGTTGGACAACGTAAACACCACCACAAACGACAGGCACGCCGCCATAAAGGTCACGAGCACCACGACGGAATTGATGATAGTGAAGTTCGCCTCGTAGTTCTGCCAATGTTCGGCCGTGCTCGAGATGGTGAGCCAACCGTCACTCTTAAGATTCTTGCTAAACGCAATCTGGTCGGCCGACGAGCCCTTAAGCAGCACAAAGATGCCGTTAAGACGCGCGCTTCGGCCGAACGCGCGCTCATAGGTGCCCTGCGTCATATAGAGCGTGTTGCCCAAATAGTTGAGCGAGATGTCGCTGACTTTGACCTTGGCGACGTTGAGCGACGAATCCTGGACCTGCGCCGTGTCACCCGGCTGAATCCCAAGAACCAGCTGTGAACTCTTGCTCAGATACACGTCTCCGTCACGCAAAGACAGTGGCTCTTTGGACTCATCCTCGAGACGCGCGTAGTCGTCCAGGTCGTTCGTGCGGTCATCGGGCACCACGATCAGCTGCACGGTCTCGCTCTTGCCGCCAAATGTAAAGGTGACGTTGTCGGTCATAATCGGCAGCGTCGAAGACACCGTCACGTTAGAATCCTTAGCCGCGCTGCGCTCATCCAATGCCGCGCACGTCTGCGAAAAATCGTCGGGATTGGCAACCGCCAGCAAGTCATAGCGCGTGATATGCCCATACTGCTTGGGCGAAAGCGCAACCGACGTGTCGCGAATACCCATACCGCAGATCACAAGCGCGGTGCAACCCGCGATACCGAAGATGGTCATAAAGGCGCGCTTTTTGTAGCGAAACAGGTTACGTGCTGCCACCTTGTTCAAAAAGCCCATGCGGCGCCAGATAAAGCCGATGCGCTCGAGCAAGATACGCGAGCCGGCGCGCGGGGCCTTGGGGCGCATGAGCGAGGCCGGAGTCTCGGCCATCTCGTGGCGGCAGGCGATAATCGTGGCGCCCACCACGCCCACGGCAAACAGCGCCACCGAGACGATCGAGGACACGATGTCGTACGAAAGCAACATCTGGGGCAGCGAGTACATGTCGTCGAACACCGTAAACAAGAACAGCGGCAGGCCCACAAATCCGATGATGTTGCCGAGCACGCCGCCGATCAGACAAGCCCACAGCGCATAGTCCACGTATTTGGACAGGATGCGTCCGCGCGAATAGCCGAGCGCCTTATACAGGCCGATGAGCGTGCGCTCCTCCTCGACCATACGCGTGGCGGTGGTAAGGCTGATGAGCACGGCGACGATAAAGAAGATGAACGGGAACACCGTGGCGATGGCTTCAATTGACGAGCTATCGCTCTCCACGCTCGAGTAGCTTGCGATATTGCCGCGGTCCTGGATGTACCAGGTGCATTCTCCCAGATCGGAAAGCTCGGCGCGGGCGTCGGCAAACTGTTGGTCGGCGGCGGCACGGCGCTGGTCCAGGTCGGCTTGCGCCTGCGCACGCTCGTCGCTGCCCTCGGCCATGCGATTGATGTTGTCCTGCTCGATCCCAAAGAGCATGGCGGCCTGACGCTCGGCCGCATCCAAGCTTGTCGGCGTGTCGACCGTCAGCTCCTGAGCGCGCGCCTTCTCACGCTCCTCGCGGATCTTCTCTATATTGCCCTTGACCTCATTGATCTTTGCCGCGTAGGCATCCGAATATGAGTTGAGATCCTTGGCTCCCTCGACGACCACGTGGACCGCGGAGTAGGAAGAAGATGTCGCGGCGTCCTCGCTCACATAGAACTTATAGTCCGCCGCCGAGGCGGCACGGAAGGCGTTGACCGTCGAGTCGGAGCTCACATCAGTGGGATCGAGAACCTCGGCCGTGATGGTGTAATCGCCATCGGCAAACTGGTCCTTAGCGCTTTGGTTCGACGAGCTCGCGTCATTGGCGGCAAAGCTCACGGTATCGCCGAGCTTTTTGCCCGAAGCCTTCAGGAACTTCGATGTCACCGCAACCTCATCGGCGCTCTCGGGCAAATCGCCGTTCACGAGCACCGGCTGATCGATGTTCTCCTTGGAGAGACTTTGCACGACCACGCGCTCGCGCGTTGTGCCCACGGCGGTGTAGGCGGTCTCGGTGTAAATGCCCTCGGCCGTCTCGACGCCATCGACCTCTTGGATAGCCGCAAGATCGTCGCGCGTAAGGCCATAGGTCGACTGCACGTTAACGTCATAGACATTTTGCTGGTCGAAGTAGGCATCAACCGAATCACACAGGTCCTCGCAACCCGCCTTAAGGCCGCACATCACGCTCACGCCAAGCGCGGTGATGACCACGATTGACAAAAAGCGCTTAAGACTGCCTCGGATTGTGCGGTAGATGCCACGGCGAAAAACCGTCGGCACCATATCGTTTGAGCTTTGGGCAGTGCGGTAGGTCGTAAAATCCTGCTCGCGCTCCGTGTTCTGCGCGTCGCGGCGTTGGCTGTTTTGGCGGTCCTGATCCATGGGCGCTACCACTCGATCGTCTCGATAGGCACGGGATTTTGCTGGACCGTCTCGCTCTCCACGCGGCCGCTCTTAAAGCGAATCAGGCGATCGGCCATGGGCGCGAGCGCGGAGTTGTGCGTGATGATGATGACCGTAATGCCCTGCTTGCGGCAGGTATCCTGCAGCAGCTGCAAGATCTGCTTGCCGGTTTTATAGTCGAGCGCGCCCGTGGGCTCGTCGCACAGAAGCAGCTTGGGGTTCTTTGCCAGTGCGCGGGCGATGGACACGCGCTGCTGCTCGCCGCCCGAAAGCTGTGCCGGAAAGTTGCCCAGGCGCTCGCCCAGGCCAACCTGGCGAAGCGTTTGTTCGGCATCGAGCGAATCGGGGCAAATCTGAGCTGCGAGCTCAACGTTTTCGAGGGCCGTCAGGTTGGGGACCAGATTGTAGAACTGGAAGACAAAGCCGACGTCGGCGCGGCGGTATTCCACGAGCTGCGCCTCGTTAGCGGAGCTCACGTCGCGCCCGTCCACCGTCACGGTGCCGGAAGTTGCCGTGTCCATGCCGCCCAAGATGTTGAGCGCCGTCGTTTTACCGGCGCCTGAAGCACCCAAAATGATGGCGAGCTCGCCGCGCTCGACCGTAAAACTCGCGCCGTCGAGTGCGTGAATGCGGGCGTCGCCCTCGCCGTATGCCTTGATGACGTCTTTGAATTCGATATAGGCCATCGATTAATTCCCATCTGGTCGGATAACTCTTTAGTATTACCCATTTCGCACCGACCAAAAAGGGACAGGTTCATTTTGGCAGGTTTTAGAGGCGGACGGTGAAGGTGATCTGGTTGCCGTGGCCGCAGACAGAAGCGCTCCCACCATGGGCTTCGGCGATGGCACGCACCACGGATAGGCCCACGCCCGAGCCGCCCGTCTTGGAGCTGCGCGACACGTCCGCACGATAGAAGCGGTCGAACAATCGATCTAGGTCGCCTTCGGGCAGCTCGTCCACGGCGTTCGAAACGACAAGCTCGGCCGAACCTTTGCCTGCACCGCGTGAGACGGCACGCAGACTCAACTCAATTACACTGCCCTCACTCGCATAGCGCGTGGCGTTATCCAGCAGCAGCTCAACCACCTGCGCCACCGCTGCAGCATCGGCATGGGCCCGCACGCCACTCGCAATCGACGTCGACAGACGCTTGCCACGCGAAACCGCCACCGACTCAAACGGCGACGCCGCCTTGTCCACTGCCTCCGAAAGATCGATCGATATCATGGTAAAGCCCGCCGAACCCTCGTCCATGCGAGCCAAAAACACCAGACGCTCCGTGAGCGCCGTCAACCGTGCAACCTGTTCGTGAATGCTCTGCGTCCACTCGCTCTCGCCGCTCTCGATCTCTTGCACCTCATTGGCGGCATCAATCACGGCCAGCGGCGTCTTGATCTCGTGGCTTGCATCGGTAATAAAGCGCTTTTGCTTGCTGTAGCTCTCGACCATCGGCCGAATCACCGCGCCCGAGGCACCCGCCACAATTGCCAACACCGCCAGCCAGCCAATGCAACTAATCGCCACGCTCGCGCTCAAAAACGAATGAAAGCTTGCAAGCTCGCGCGAGCAGTCCACAAACACATAGGTGGTCTCGTCGCCCTGAACCGTAACCGTATAGCGGTAGTTACCAGAAAAGCCCGAGGTCCAACCCTTGGAATATAGTCCTGCAGCGATGCGTGCAGCACGCTTGGCACCCACCGCGGCAATGCGGGCCGTGTTGACATCGGTCACCTGCCCACCGGCAATCGACACCGTAAAGTAGCGCGTGTCGAAGGGAGACTCCGCCGTCATACCTTCGAAGTGCCCGGTGCGCATGACCACCCTGTCACCGGCAGCGGTCTTACCGGCGCCCACATCCTCGCCGAGATCGGTCTTGGGCTCATCCGTCCAATCGATGCCGTCCTTGCCCGCCAAGATATAGTCCAGACGAGCGTCGGCCATCTTGCAGACATGCGAGTAGTTGACGATATTGATGCCGGCGATGATAAGCGTAAGCACGGCGGTCACGGCACCCATGGCAACCAGGATGAACTTACGACGCAGGCGACGTCCCATTGCACTGGCAGCATCGGCGCGCCCCGGATTACCCGAGTCCGCGCCCATGCCGAGCTTTGCCGTCGTGCGCTTCCACCACGCACTCGCGCTCACGCCTATTCGCCCTCCTCAACAACCTCGAGCGAATAGCCCTGGTTGCGCGATGCACGGATGGCCACGTTGGCACCAAGCGCCGTCAGCTTTTTGCGCAGGTACGAGATATAGACCCACACCACGTTAGCGCCTTCGGGCGCGTCCTCACCCCAAACTTCGAGCATCAAACGCTCGGTGGGCATGCGCGTGCCGGCGTTGCGCATAAAGAGCTCCATAAGCTGAAACTCTCGATTGGCCAGGTGCTCCTCGCCCAAAGGGCCCACGAGTGTGCACGATGCCGTGTCGAGGCGCACGTTGCCCACGCTGAGCGTCGTGGCGTCAATTGCCGTCGCGGCACGCGTCATGGCGCGAATGCGTGCGAGCAGCTCCTTGGCGGCGAACGGCTTGGTCAGGTAGTCGTTGGCACCGGCATCCAGGCCCTCGACCTTATCGGACACCTCGCTTTTTGCCGTGAGCATGATGATGGGCAGTCGCTTACCGGCGGCGCGTGTGCGCTTGAGTACCTCGATACCGTCCATGCCGGGCATCATGATGTCCAGAATTGCGGCGTCATAGTCGTTGGCGAGCAGATACTCGAGCGCCGTCAGACCATCGAGCGCGGTATCGACCTCGTAGTCGCTATGTTGAAGAATCGCGGTAAGGGCGCGGGAGAGGCCGGGTTCGTCCTCGGCAAGCATCAGCTTCATAGTTGTTCCTTTGGCGCACGGCTATACAGGTTTCGATACTGCCGATGATAGCGCACCGTCAACCGCCTTAGCGCAGCCTTAGCCGCTCAACCTGCGCGTTTTTAAATACGCAGGATATGGCTTAGCCAAACTTAAGGCGCAGATGTCAAACGCTTGTCCGCACGCCGGAGACGATAGAACAGCAACTCACCCTTTCGCGGCACCTTTATCATGCAAAGAGCTCGGGCACTATTCCTCGTACGCGCCCTCAAGCCGAAGCAGCCACTCCTTGCGGTCAAGCCCGCCGGCATATCCGTTGAGCGAACCATCGGCGGCAACCACGCGATGGCACGGCACGATAATCGAAATGGGATTGCGTGCAACCGCAGTCCCCACGGCACGGGGAGACACAACGGGCGCCTCGTTTCCCGGTACACGATGTCGAGCCGCAACACGCTGGGCGATCTCGCCATACGTAGCGACCTCGCCACGCGGAATAGAAAGCAGCTCGTACCAAACTTCACGCTGAAACGCCGTGCCGATCATATGCAACGGCGGCGTAAACCGAGGTTCCTGCCCTGCAAAATAAGCATTCAGCCAAGCCCAGGAACGCTCAAGCACCGAAGACGCCGCACCATTTGCCGGACTCACCGACGACATGCCGCCAGCACCAGAAACTGCATCGGCGCCTTCAACATGTTCGGGATCTTCTTTGAGAAGCGTGGAGCCAAAATGCTCCTGCCCCTCAAACCAAAGTCCCGTCAGACCGCGGCCATCAGCGGCAAGCAAGATTTCGCCCAAAGGCGAAGCAAACGTCGTCGTGACCACCAGCGGCTCCTTTCAAAACTCCGCAACATAATACCGCGAATTGTGCAGACAACCCCAATCGACCCCAAAGTCACCCAAGGCAGCAGGCGCGCAGCGCCGCAGCTGCCGCACGACCCCAAAGTCCCCGCAGGCAGCAGGCGCAACGCGCCGCAGCTGCCGGCCGCGCCCCACAGTCCCCAAAGGCGGCAGGCGCGAAGCGCCGAGGCTGCCGCCGGGACCAGGGCCCGCAACAGCCGCGCGCCCCCCACATCAGCCCAGCGGCCCCAACCAACAACGGCCCCATCGCAGACTGCTCGCAGCCGAGTCACCGCAGGCGGGGGCCGGGCTTAGCTTTCAGAACACTCCGCAGACCAGTGTGGCGCCTTGTCCGCGGCTCCGAAGGAGCAGGACAAGGCGCCACACATGGTCGAGGACGTTCTGAAAACTAAGCCCGGTCCCCGCCGGACAGGTCAACTTACTCGCAGAGCAGCTTAGCGATCTGGACGGCGTTGGTTGCCGCGCCCTTACGGATTTGGTCGCCGCAGCACCAGAAGGTGATGCCGCGCGCAGCCTCGGGGTTCGAGATGTCGCGGCGTACGCGACCGACCCAAATCAGGTCCTGGTCGGAGGTGTCCATCGGCATGGGGAAGCGGTCGTGCGCATCCTCGGCGCTCATGTCGTCAACTAGCTTGACACCCGGAGCGGCAGCCAGCGCGGCACGGGCCTCTTCCACCGTGATGTCGCGCTCGAACTCAAGCGTGATGCTCTCGGAGTGCGAGCGCAGCACGGGCACGCGCACACAGGTGCAGTTCACGCGCAGCTCGGGCAGATGCATGATCTTGCGGCCCTCGTTTTGCAACTTCATCTCCTCGGAGGTAAAGCCCTCCTCCTTGACGCCGCCAATCTGCGGAATCAGGTTGCTCGCGAGCTGGGCGGCAAACGCGCGCGGCTCGGGAATCTCCTCGCCACGGCCCAGGGCGGCCAGCTGAGCCTCGAGCTCGGCCATACCGGGAGCGCCAGCACCCGAAGCCGCCTGGTACGTCGAGACGATCATGCGCTTCACGCCAGCGAGCTGATGTAGCGGCCACGTGGGAACCAGGCCGATAATGGTCGCGCAGTTGGGGTTGGCGATAAGGCCGTGATGCCACTTGATATCGTCGGCATTGATCTCGGGCACGACCAGCGGCACCTCGGGATCCATGCGGAAGGCGTGGCTGTTATCGACTACGACGGCGCCGCGCTTGACGGCCTCAGGCAGCAGCTCCTTGGCGATATCGTCGCCGGCGGCGCCGAGTACGATGTCGCAGCCCTCAAAGGCCTCGGGGCAAGCCTCCTCAATCACAACCTGCTCGCCGCGGAACTCAACGGTCTTGCCTGCAGAGCGCGCGCTCGCTAGCAGCTTGAGCTTACCGACCGGAAACTCCTGCTCGTTGAGGCACTCGAGCATCTGGGTGCCCACGGCTCCCGTGGCGCCCAAAATAGCAACCGTGTACTGTTTCATGCTTCCCCCTTTAAAGGTTGTGGCTATCGCCCGCACGCCAAGCAGGCCGAATATTGTTGCCAGTGTATACAAGAACGGGGCGGACACGAAACCCGCCCCGTCGAAACGAAACCGAAACGAAACGCCCCGCCTTAGTTTTTTGAGACATGACCCAAAAATCTACCGAGCAGTCGCTACTTTTTGAGCGCGGCCAGAGCGGGATCGACCGGCGCGGGAGCCTCCAGGTCGGAGACCTTCACAATGCCGTTCTCATCGGAGAAGGCACGGTAAATGGTCCGAATCGCTAGATCGAAGTCCTTCTCCTCGACACCGATAATGATGTTGATCTCGTCACAGCTCTGCGAAATCATACGCACGCTCACGCCGGCCTGGCCGAGCATGCCAAACAGATGGCCCGAGATACCTGCACGACCGCGCAGGTTGCGGCCGACGGTAGCGATGAGCGCCAAGCCCTCGACAACCTCGATCTCGAGCGGTTCGACCTCCTGCTGGATGTCGCCCACGAGTGAGTACAGCGAATCGTGCACATCCTGCTCCTGCACCACGGCGCCAAAGCGGTCGACACCGGTGGGCATGTGCTCGACGGAAACGTCATAGCGCTCGAACACCGAAAGCGCACGGCGCATAAAGCCGACGCGGGGCTTGGTGCGGTCGCGGGCGACGTTGATGGCGACAAAACCGCGCTTGCCGGTCACGCCGGTAATGATGGGCTCCGCCTCGCCTTCATCAGCCGTCTCGCTAATGATGGTGCCGGGGTCCTGCGGCGCATTGGTGTTCTTGATGACCAGCGGAATGCCTGCCTCGCGCACGGGGAACACGGCTTCCTCGTGCAGGACGCTTGCGCCCATGTACGAAAGCTCGCGCAGCTCCTCGTAGGTAACGCGCGCAATGGGCTGAGCCTCCGGAACAATACGCGGATCCGCAGAATAGAAACCCGAGACGTCGGTCCAGTTCTCGTATAGGTCGGCGCCCAGGCACTTAGCCAAAATCGAGCCCGAGATATCGCCGCCGCCACGATCGAGCAGCTTGATCTGGCCCTCACGCGTCGCGCCGTAGAAACCGGGCATAACAAAGCCGCCCTGCTGACCGTACTCCTGCACCAGCTCGGAGGTGCGGTTCATGCTGAGCGTACCGTCGTGATGGAACGCAACGACCGTCGCGGCATCCAGGAACGGCAGGCCCAGGTACTCGGCCATCAGGCGAGCGGTGAAGTACTCACCGCGGCTCACGAGCTCCTCGGTGGAGTAACCGCCCGAGCGGGCGCGCTCGGCAAAGGCCGCGAACTCCTCACGGATGGGATAGGTGAGCTCCAGCTCGTCAGCGATATCAAAATAGCGCTGGCCAATGTCCTCAAGCAGCTCCTCACACGACACGTGGTACTTAACGTGCGCATTGACCAGATAGAGCAGGTCGGTCACCTTGGTGTCACCCTTAAAACGGCGACCGCAGGCGGAAACCACCACAAAACGGCGAGCCGGGTCGGCATCGACGATGGCCTTGATCTTCTTGAAGTGTTCGGCGTCGGCGACCGACGAGCCGCCAAACTTGGCAATCTTAATCATGGGCTGGAGGTTACCTTTCTAAAAAGCCTCTGCGAACCTATTTTGCACGCTCTGATACCATGGTTTCACCGATTGGGACCAAGGCATCCGAGGAGCAGTGTTATATGGGAACTTATCATAGTACACGAGGACGCACTTTATCGTGCTCAAGTAAGGTGGCAATCCGTATCGGCATCGCTCCCGACGGGGGTCTGTTTGTCTCGGACGAGCTCGGCACCCAGCAGGTCGATATCAGCTCGCTTGCAGATAAATCGTACTTTGAAATCGCTCAAGATGTGTTGGGAATGTTACTGAATGATTACACGGCCGAAGAAATTTCGGCGTGTGTCGACGAGGCATACCGCGGCACGTTCGCGAGTGAAGAGGTTACGCCGCTCGTTAAACTCGACGCTGCGCCGGGCGCTGACGCCCCTCAGACCTATGTGATGGAGCTCTTTGGCGGCCCCACGAGTGCCTTTAAGGACGTCGCCCTGCAGATGCTCCCCCGCCTGATGGCCCGCACTTCCGCCAAGGACGGCGGCGCCGAGCGCATCATGATCGTCACCGCCACGTCGGGCGACACCGGCAAGGCCGCACTCGCCGGTTTTGCCAACGCTCCGGGCACGGGTATTACCGTCTTTTATCCCGAAGGCAAAGTCAGCCGCGTCCAGAACCTGCAGATGTCCACGCAAGAGGGCGACAACGTCGCCGTCTGCGGCATCCGCGGCAACTTCGATGATGCCCAGAGCGCCGTCAAGCGCATCTTTGCCGATAAGGAGCTTGCCGAGCGTCTTGAGTCCGCCGGCACGGTGCTTTCAAGCGCCAACTCGATCAACGTCGGTCGCCTGGTGCCGCAGGTCGTCTACTACTTTGCCGCCTATGCGCAGCTGCTGCGCGCCGGCGCCATCGAGGCCGGCGACTCCGTGGAGTTCTGCGTACCGACCGGCAACTTTGGCGATATCCTGGCCGGCTACTATGCCAAGTGCATGGGTCTGCCCGTCGCCAAGCTCATCGTCGCGAGCGACAAGAACAACGTGCTCGCTGACTTCCTGACCACCGGCGTCTACGACCGCAACCGTCCGTTCTTCACGACCATCTCGCCGTCGATGGACATCCTCATCAGCTCTAACCTGGAGCGCATGCTGTACTTCCTGTCCGATGGCGACTGCGAACTCGTTGCCGGCCTTATGGAGCAGCTGGCACAGACTGGTCGCTATGAGGTGCCCGCCGAGCTGCTGGCCAAGATCCAGAGTGTGTTTGGCTGCGGCTGGGCCAGCGAGGACGAGGTCCGCGCTGCTATCAAGAACTGCTGGGATGCAAACGGCTATGTGATCGACCCGCACACCGCTTGCGGCTATCACGTCTTTGAAAAGGTCGCCCCCGCCGAGGGCGCCAAGGCCCGCGTGCTGCTTTCGACCGCCAGCCCCTACAAGTTCCCGCGCGCCTGCTGCGACGCCCTGGGCCTCGACGTTCCCAAGGACGACTTTGAGGCCATGCGCGTGCTCGAGCAGGCAACCAACACGGTCGCCCCAGCCCAGCTCGCCGAACTCGAATCCAAACCCGTCCGTTTCGAAGACGTCTGCGACGTCGATGAGATGGCCAGCTACGTAGAGCAGGCTGCAAAAAAGATGGCAACCAACTAAACCCCTTATTAAGCGCCGGCGCAAGCCGGCGCACCTTCTTTTTATTTAGCTTTCGGGATGATGACGAGCATGCGAGCGGGTCTGGCCGTTTAGTTCGTCGCGAGTTCCGCACGAGCCGGAAAGCACTTAATGTGCTTTCCGAGCGAGCCAGGACTGCCCGAGCAGCGAACTAAACGGTCAGACCCGCCAAGGAGGACCCACATGATCAAAATCACCGTCCCAGCAACCAGCGCCAACCTAGGCATCGGCTACGACACCCTCGGCATGGCCGTCAGCCTCTACTCGCACTTCACCTTCGAGCGCGCCGACAAGCTCACCATCACGGGCTGCGCCGAAGAGTTCCAAAACGAGAACAACCTGGTTTACGTCAGCTTTGTCGATGCGCTGGCCGCATGGGGCGAGCCGGCTTTTCCCGTTGCCATCGACATTCAGACCGACGTGCCCGTCGCCCGCGGCCTGGGTTCCAGCTCCACCTGCGTCGTCGCCGGCATCATGGCTGCCGCCGCGCTGACAGGCCACACCGTCGACCGCGCCGAACTCGTCCGCATCGCCACCGAGGTCGAGGGCCATCCCGATAACGTCGCCCCCGCCATCCTGGGCGGCGCCGTCTGCTCCTTTACGCCGACTGATTCGCTCCCCCAGTGCCTGCGCTATGAGGTGAGCGATCGCTTGCGTTTTATTACCGTGATTCCGCCCTACGAGGTGCATACGAGCGAGGCCCGCAAGGTTGTGCCACAGGAGATTCCACTCTCCACCGCCGTATGGCAAATGGGCCGCATCGCCGGCATGACGCGCGGCCTGGAGACTGGTGACCTCGACCTGATTGCCGCCGCCAACGACGACCGCATCCAGGAGCCCTATCGCCGCCGCCTCATCCCCGACTACAACGCCGTGCGCGACACCTGCCTTAACGGAGGCGCCAAGACCATCTGGATCAGTGGCTCCGGCTCGACCCTCATGGCCGTGACTGACGACACCATCGTGGCGAAGTTCCTGCAGGTCAAGCTGCGCGAGCAGTTCCCCAAGTGTGACACGCACATTCTGACGTGCGACACCGAGGGCGCTCAAATCGAGTACCTGTAGACATCCTCCCCATATACCTGTCCGGGACGGTCGGGATGTTCCCTCAAAATCGTCCTCGCGCATGAAGGCCCCTTGTCCTGCTCCTACGGAGCGACGGACAAGGGGCCTTCGCGCTGCGGAATGATTTTGAGGGAACATCCCGACCGTCCCTGCGCCTACCTTGCTGAGGACGTCTACAGGGACCCACGCTTTGAAGGGGCGCCGAGCTGATAGTTGATTTTTATTGGCAGGGGCTCTTGCTGGTAAGGAGCACTTGCTAGAGGCAGGCCTCGGCGATGCGCTTTTTTAGTTCATCGATGCCGATACCGGTCTGGGAGCTTGTGATGATCACGTTCTCGGCCGGAACGTTGAGCTGTTTTTTGATGGCTGCTGCCTGGCGGGCCTGCTGGGTGCGGCTGATCTTGTCGGCTTTGGTGAGGCAGACGATAAAGTTGAACTCGTTGCCCTGCAGGTAGTCGATCATGTCATGGTCGAGTTTACTGGGGTCGTGGCGAATGTCCACCAGCGACACAACCAGGTTAAAGCTGCGCTCTGAGTCGAAGAAGTCGCCGATAAGCTCGGCCCAGCGGTCGCGCTCGGCCTTGGAACGACGGGCGAAACCGTAGCCCGGCAGGTCCACAAAGTGCACGTCGTCGGCCTCGAAGAAATTGATGTTGCTCGTCTTGCCCGGCGTGCTCGAAACCTTGACCAGGTTCTTGCGGCCAAAGAGTTTGTTCATGATAGACGACTTGCCCACATTGGAGCGGCCCACAAAGCTCACCTCGGGACAGGTGGACTCGGGGATCTGCGAAACCTTGCCGTAGCTGGCAACAAACTTGGCAAGCTGATAGTTAATGGAATCGGCCATGGATACTCCTTGGTCGTAGATTTTTACAAAACGGGTGTGCTATTGCGCGGCGGCGATACGACGAACGATGTCAAGCGTGATGCCGCTCGCGGTGCGAGCGTACTCATCCAGATCGAACTCGCGCTCGCAAAACGCGTCATATGCCTCGTCACAATTATCGCTGATAGCGCGCAGCACCAGGCAATCGACACCATTCTTGGCCGCGATGTGCGCAATTGCCGCGCCCTCCATCTCGACGCAATCGGCATGCGTGGCCTCAATCGCAGCGTTACGCATGGCGTCACCCGTAACAAAGCGGTCACCCGTGGCGATAGTGCCACACAGGAACTGCTTGGGGTCCTTCTCCGCAGAATTCTCATCCGCCGAGGCATCCACAAATCCATGCTCGGCAAGCACGGCGGCGGCAACATCAGCCAACGCCGGCGTCGAGACAAACTCCTCGAGTCCCGGCGCCGACTCGGCGATGAGCGCCGTGTCAGTATCGAGATAGCGCAGGCACTTGCCTATAACCACGTCGTTAATATGGAGCTTAGGGTTTAGGCCACCCGCAATGCCCGAAAACACAACGGCCTGCGGGGCATATTTGCTGATGAGATGCTGCGTTGCCGCCGCGGCGTTTACGGTTCCCATGCCAGCGGTCGTAGCAACAACGGACAAACCGTCGAGCTCGCCGTTGACAACGGTCAAGCCCGCCTCTTGTGCCACACGAGCGCCGTTCAGTTCTTCTTTAATCTGCGCAACCTCTTTTTCGAGTGCACCGATGATTGCGATGGTAGGCATACCATCCCCCAAACCCGTGAAAACTGCTATCCACGGTATGGTACCAGCATTTTGACTCAACCGCGCAATACGAAGTCGCTAGACCACCGCAGCGCGGGTATCGTAGAGGAGCAAAAGACTTGCTAGCCGATGGCGTTTTTTAGCTCCGCGCGGCGCTTTTTCATGCCGGTCATAACGGCATTACGCAACTCGGGCATGCGCGCGGTATCCATCTGGGGCACGCCCTCGAGCTTATAGGGAATGCCCAGTTGCTCGTACTTGACGACACCCATCGTGTGATACGGCAGCATTTCCAGGCCCACCACGTTGTGCCATGGAGCGATGAGGCGACCGAGCTTCTCGCACTCCTCCACCGTGTCGGTAATGCCCGGCACCACCACGTGGCGGATAACGACCTTGATCTTGCGACGTGCAAGCTCATCGCCAAACGCCAGAATGCGTGCGGGATCGCACCCAGTCAGCTTTTTATGCTCGACCGGGTCGGCATGCTTAATATCGAGCAGTACCATGTCGGTCTCGTTGAGCACGGCATCGAACTTCTCGGGATGCGCGGGATCGAACGCATAGCCGCAGCTATCCAAGCAGGTGTGCACACGACCATCGTGGTTATTGTGCATGGCGTGGAACAGGTCGGCCAAAAACTCAGGCTGCAGGAGCGGCTCGCCGCCGGACACCGTAATACCACCGCTGCGGTAAAACTCATGGTTACTCTGGAACTCGTCCATAAGGTGCTCGACGGTCACCATCGTGCCGCCGTTAACCGACCAGGTATCGGGGTTGTGGCAATACGCACAGCGCATGGGGCAGCCTTGGACAAACACTACGAAGCGGATGCCGGGTCCGTCGACCGTCCCCATCGTCTCGATTGAATGCACGCGGCCAAGGGCAAACGCAGAGTCCTCGGGACGAGCGTCCACACCCTCAAGCGTCATTTCTGCCATTCGCGCTACCTTGCCTCTCCTTGGATGCAACCAATTAAAATGCCAGAGCCATTCTAGCCCATGTGCTTGCGTTTAAACGTCTCGGGCTAGAATGGCACGTTTTAATCTATCCCCCATCACCATGGCTGGGGTCTACGTCGAGATGTCAGGCTGAAGAACGCTCGCCTGCGGCCTTTACGCTTTAAGCGTGAGCACCGCACCGAAGGCGGTCGGGCCGCAGTGGCTCGAGATGACGCCGCCGACCTGAGTCCAGGTAATGTCCTTAAAGCCCAGGTCGTGCGCATAGACTTCCATGTCGTCGCGCAGCTCCTGGGAAAGGCCTACCGAATACGCCAGGCCAATGTGCGAGTAGTCGATCTCGCCCTTCGCAACCATGTGGTCAATAAAGGCGCGGGCGCACTTGAGCATAGAGCCGCGGAACTTCTTGGTCGCCACGAACTTGCCGCCCGTCACCTCAATGCAGGGCTTAATCTTGAGCAGATGTGCGCCAAGGAATGCGACGTTGGACAAGCGACCGCCCGCCTTAAGGAAGGCAAGATCGGTAGGAACAAAGCCCAGCAGCACGCGGTCCATGACGGAGTTCGCGAAGGCGAAGATCTCGTCGACGGTGGCATCGGGGTGAGCCTCGATGTATTTGGCGGTCTCGACGACAACAAGCGACTGGCCCACCGAGACAAAACGCGTGTCCATGGAGTAGACGTAGTCGCGACCCTTGGCGGCGATCTTCGATGATTGATGCGAGCAGGTCGTGGCCTCGGAATATGCAAGATGCAGAATGGTCGCGTCGGGTTGCTCGGCATGGATGCGGTCGTACACATGCGCAAAATCTGCCGGCGCACAGCCGCTGGTCTTGGGCATCACGCCAAACTCGTTGCAGCGCGAATAAATCTCGAGCGGATCGATCGAGCCGTCCTCGACGGTCTCGTCACCAATCGTGACATGCATAGGCACGCGCACGATGCCGTAGCGCTCGCAGAGCTCTGGCGTCACATCCGAACCAGATTCAACCACGATTATGTACTTGCCCATTATTATCACGACCCATCTCGACGTTGGCTTTTTAATATGTGACACACGCCCGCCGTCCTGCTACAGAACGACCCCCAAGCGCCAAAGAGACGCCGCCCTTTGCACATAACAAAGGACAGCGTCTCCCTGGAAAACTCCGTGCTTATCTGAGATTCTACACGGTTTATTAAGGAGTGTTACTTATTCCGCAAACGGTCACTATATGCGGTAAGCGGTAGTTGGCCGCGACAACTGCGACACATTCCGTCCAGCAAATCCAATCGTGCTCCACGCACGGTTAATGCACGAGGCGGTAGAAATTCATCGATGCCGCACCCTCGGCGTGCAGCTCCATCGCCGGAACCGCCGGCGAATAGGTACGGCTCGTAAGTGCCGCCTCGCCGCCATTTGCAAAAATCTCGACCATCGTAGTGTCCGAAAGCGCGCGTAGGTCGCGAAGCTCGCCGAGCTCAATCGACCTCTGGTCGCGCCCATAGCCTTCGTCACCCATATCGAGGGTAAGCATCCCGTCCGTATAACGCACAAAGACACCCTTGCGGATTTCGAGCTCGATCACCTGGGTGCCCTCACAGGAAACCACAAGATCAAACAGGCGGCCCGGCTCCTCAACGGTTTCACCGCCTGTCGCGCGAACGCAGTCGCCGCGCATCCTCTCAATCTCGTGCGCCGGCTGCTGGCAGAGCTTACCATCGCGCATGCTCAGCTCTCGCGGCACCGTCAACGCGCACTGCCACCCGCGCGCCACCGTCGGGTTTTCTGCCGTCGCATCGGGGCAACCCGACCATCCGATCATCAAACGCCGGCCTGCAGCATCCTCAAAGGACTGCGGAGCATAGAAATCAAAACCGGCATCGACCATCGGGGGCATGCCCTGCCCGACGATTTTAAAGCTCGGCGCCTCCCAATCGGCCTCGATGGGGAACCACACGCACTGATGCGGATTGCGGTAACGCCAACCATCGGCAGGCACACCCTGCGGGCAGCAAACGAGAATAAGCTCGCCATCAAGCTCAAACAGATCAGGGCACTCCCACATAAAGCCAAACTTCTCGCCCAGCTCAATGCGCGTCGCATAGCTCCAGACCCCTAAATCACGCGAAGTATAGACAAGCACGCAGCCACGGTCGTCTTTCGTACGAGCGCCCAGAACCATGTAGTAGATACCATCGTGCTCAAGGATCTTGGGGTCGCGCACGTGTGTACCGATATCGTCGGGGTAATCGACTGGTCCAACAGCCATGCGCTTCTCGCCCAATTCGTCGGGATTCTCGGCAACCATATGAATCTGGTTTTGCTCACGGCCCGTCAACACGTAGTCGTAATCATCGCGGTCAAAATGCTTGACGTTGCCGGTATAGAAGTAGTGAATCTTGCCATCACGTACAAAGGCAGAACCAGAATACGCTCCGCTCGAATCCAAATCGGAATCGGGGAACAGCACGGGGCCGTGATTCTCGTACGTCACAAAATCCTTTGTCGTCAGATGGTTCCAAAGCACTGGACCGCCATGCGCAGCATCGAACGGATCGTATTGATGATAGATGTGATACGTATCACCAATCTGAACCAAACCGTTGGGGTCGTTGAGCCAGCCAAGCTCAGGCTCCACATGGAACAGAAGCCTATCGGGGTCGGACGCGATGCGAGCCGCCGTCTCATCCTGTCCGACACGCCACTGCTCATAGTCCGCGCGTGTCACCTTGTTTTTTTGATTTAACATCGCCGTTGACTTTCTCGTCTATGGGGAAGGACGCTCGACTCACACGAGTCGAACGCCCTTCCTCAAATGGACTTATCCTCAGATTACACTGAACGGCTCAACTAGAAGCTAACGTCGAAGCCAGCGCCAGCGCCCTCTTCATCGGTGGTCGGCACGCCCTTTGCCTTGTTGTAGGCAAAGATCAAGACGATCGGCACGATAAAGGCGATGAGATTGCCAGCCACATACCACACGAGGGTCTCGGGCGTGACGATGAGCAGGCCAAGCACGCCGGTCAGACCCTGACCGATAGCGCGCACCTCAAAGAGCTTGACGAAGGCACCGCCGCAGCCTGCACCGATGCATGCGCAGATGAACGGAATGATCGAATAGCGCATGTTTGCAGCAAAGATAGCGGGCTCGGAGATTCCGACCAGCGTCGGGATAAAGGACGACATGCAGATGTTGCGCTCTTTGGAGTGCTTCTTGTGAATGAGGTACATACCGATGGCGCCGCCGCCCTGGGCGATGATGGAAACCGACCAGATGGCCTGGATGTAGTTGAAGCCAGTCGTGGCAACAAGGTTTGCCTCGATACCCTGGATGAACTGATGCGTACCGGTAACGACGAGCGGCTGCAGGAACGCGGCGAAGACAAAGGCACCAAAGACGCCCATCCTGTTGTACAGGATATCGATTACGCCGGCGAGGACGTCACCGATCAGGTTGCCGAGCGGGCCGAACACGGTGAACAGGGCGACGTTAGCAAGAATCAGGGTAACGGTCGGGACAAAGACGAACGAAACGACCTCGGGGATGTACTTCTGGGCAATCTTTTCGACCTTGGCCATAAACCAGGCAGTCAGGATTGCAGGGAATACGCCGCCCTGGAAAGCAACCATGGGAATGGATAGCGGACCAAAGTTCCAATACTCAGCACCCGTCGGGTCCATAACGAACGTGTTGCGGTTCATAAGGCTCGGGTGAACCATGACGATACCGACGAGGATGCCCAGGATCGGGTTACCGCCAAAACGCTTGACCGCGCTGTACATAACCAGGACAGGCAGGTAGTCGAACGTGGTGGCGATAATGGCAAAGAAGCTTGCGAGGTTCTTGAGGAACTCGCTGTGATCGGCGAGGCTGCCTTCCATGCCAAAGAGGCCGTTGGCAACGATCAGCGACTTAAGGCCGATGATGATTGCAGCGCCGACGAAGGCGGGAATGATGGGGATAAAGATGTCCGAGAATACCTTGAGGACCGAGAAGAACTTGCCCTTCTTGTCCGCCTCAGCGCCCTTGACCTCGGAAGCACTGATCTCCTTAACGCCCGTCAGAGCCATAAACTCATCGTAAACCTTGTTGACGGTACCGGTACCGAAGATGATCATGAGCTGGCCGCTGTTGTACAGCACGCCCTTGACGCCATCGATGTTCTCGAGCTCGGCCTTGTTGTATTTGCTCGTATCCTTGAGCACCAGACGCAGACGGGTCACGCAATGCGTGGCGCCCTCGATGTTCTCCAGTCCGCCGACGTTGTCGACGACTTGCTGGGACACTGCCTTGTAGTCCATGTTCCTCTCCATTCCTTTTCTAAATCATAAAACGGTTCGTTGCCGCTACAGAGACGCGATCGTTGCGTTTGCGCACTTGAGCGCACCGTCGGTGACGGTAAGCGCCACACCCTGGCCCTGCTTGTTGCAGAAGCGAGCGTTGAGCGCAACATCATCGACAAAGATGGTCGCGATGTCGTCGTCGACGACCAGACGCACATGGTGAGTGCCCTCGCCCTTAAAGAACAACGGACGCTCGAGGCCCATGTTGTTGACCTGGAACCACGGGTACTGGGGAGCCGGCGTGAACTCGAGCTTGCCCTCGCGCAGGTTGGCGCGGAACTCATAGGCAAGACCGGTCTCGGCGTCCTCGGCGAACTTGACCGAGAAGCCGGCAGCGTTACCGCCGAGCTCAATGTCGGCATCGAGCAAGTAGGTGGAGCCGGCATCCGCGGCGAGCACCTGCTCGACCTTGCCCGACTCGCAGGAAAGCTCAAAGGTCTCGACTGCCTTAGCCTCGCCAAAGGCGCCAAGCATGCTGTCGGGGAGCTTGGTGCCGAGCGTTCCGTCGGCACGCTGAACGATCTCGAGGGGCATAAAGGTGCCACCCCATAGGTAAGAGCTGGGGTCGCCGCCCTCGTCACGCGTAGGAACCCAACCAAAGAGAACGCGACGCTCGCCATCGAATGCGGTGCGAGCGGCGTAGTACGCGCGGCCGTCGAAGGAGTCGTCAGCGGGGGTAATCCAAGGACCGTTGATGGACTTGGACATGCGGTAACGGGTCTTGTTGCCGTCGCTGTACTCGGAAAAGACGAGGTACCACCAGTCGCCCATCTTAAAGAGATCAGGCATCTCAAACATGGTGTACAGGCCCGGGTTCCACCAGTCGCCCTGGAACTCCCAGTTGGTCAGATCCTTGGAGGTGAACTTGACCAGGCGGCCGGTCATCAGACGCTTGTCCTCGCCCACACGCGTGCCGAGGATGAGCATGTACTCTTCGTTCTCCTCATCCCAAAGCACAAAGGGATCGCGCCAGTTGCGGTCATCGTAACCCTCCTGGGGCGGAAGCAGCGTCTCGGCGATGTTCTTCTCCCACTTGACGGCGTCGTCGCTCGTTGCGTGAAGAAGAACCTGCTTCATCAAACGTGCGCGGACCTTATCGCGATTGCAACCAGTGTAGAGCGCATGGTACTTGTCGCCCACCTTAAACACCGTGCCGGCATAAATGTACTGGTCGACTTCCTCGTCGCCGCCGCGCTCAAGGCTCTCGCCAAAGTCCTTGTAGTTGACGAAATCCTTGGTCGTAGCGAGTGCCCAGCCAAACGGCTCTCCGAAAGGTTCGGGGTTACGCGTGTCACGCTGATGATAGAGATAGAACGTGCCGTCCTCGCCGTACGGCATGATGTCGCCTACCCAAATTCCCTCAGGCTGGTAATACACCTTGTGCATCCGAGACTTCCTTTCCACGACATACTAACTCGGTACAATGGCAAGATATGTCAATCGTTTTCATATGTCAAACGTTTTCACACCAATACGTCTTTTCGCAGTTCCAGTCGTCGGCAAACGGTTGACATATGCCGGTGAACGGTCATCAGAGGCGTTTGAGGAATTCTTTTGGCACGGGATGAACTACGCGGTTTTGCCCTCAATGAGTTCAACGGGGAGCTTGATATTCGATTCGGGATTATCGCCGTTAATAAGAGCGATGATGGATTGCGCCGCGAGCTCTCCGATGCGATCGATATCTTGACGTACGGTTGTTAAGTCAGGCATAAACGTCATAGTTCGGCGGGCACCATCCGCGCCCACGACCTTAATATCGTCTGGAGCGCTCAAGCCGCGCTGCTTCATCACGTTGAGACAGATGGCCGCCATCGTATCGTCTCCCGCAAAGATGCCGTCAATATCGGGGTTCTCATCGAGGATCTTCGCAACGACCGCGCCCTTTTCGTCGTCGGGCTTAACGAACTCAACCTCACGGACAAGCGCGGACAAACCGGCCTGCTCAACAACATCGAGGTAGGCATCGGTACGCTTATTGGCAGGCATGCGCATGCGGCTATTGCTGCGCAGGCACAGGATACGCCTGCAGCCGTCATCAATCAGACGGCGCGTGGCGAGCTCGCCAATGCCATAGCTGTCACTTGCAATCTGGACAGAGCCCTCGCCAAGATCGCAGTCGATGCCAACCAGGCTCAAGCCCATCTCGGCATATGCCTCGGCACCGATATTGAGGGAGTTGACGATGACGCCGTCGACCATATTGCGGCGGAGCATGTCAATATAGGAACGCTCAAGATCGGGTCGATTGGCGCTGTTGCACAGCAACATCTTAAAGCCGTTTTCCGCTAACGTGCGCTCGACCGCCTGCACAACCTGAGCATGGAACGGGCTGCTCACAAAGGGAACGATCATACCGATAAGATTCAGGCGACCGTTGAGCATGGCACGGGCGATATCGTTGGGCGTATAGTTGATGCGCTCCATCGCCGCATGGACTTTATCGCGGGTTTCCTGGCTAATGTAGCCGCGATTATTAAGCACGCGAGATACCGTAGTAGGCGAAACCCCCGCCACCGCTGCAACTTCCTTGATGCCAGGCTTAGCCGTATCCTTAGAACGGGCACTCTCGTGAGCCATAGCACCCTCCCCCATCAACATGTCATACGTTTACATACGAACAAAGCATACCCCAACAACAGCGGGAAGACGGTAACAGCACAAGTAAGTAAACGACTCATCCAAATAATTAGGAGAGTTCCGCCTAAAGGGTGACTACACAGGACCCCCGCCGGGGCTGTTTGGGCTACCTCCCAAAACATTCCGCAGGACGCAAAGAGGCTCGCCGCACGAAGTGCGCAGCGAGCCTCTTTGCATGTTCGAGGACGTTTTGGGAGGTAGCCCAAACAGCCCCGGCGATCCTGCGGGAGTTGAGCCCCTTTAGAACTTGTCGTGGAAGGTACGCGCAATGACCTCGTCCTGCTGCTCCTTGGTGAGCGTGTGGAAGTTCACGGCATAGCCGGAAACGCGGATGGTCAGCTGCGGGTACTTCTCGGGGTGAGCCTGAGCGTCGAGCAGCGTCTCACGGTTGAAGACGTTGATGTTCAGGTGGTGGCCACCCTTCTCGGCGTAAGCGTCGAGCATGTGGACCAGGTTATCGGCCTGAGTCTCGGAAACTTCAGAAACCTTCATAATGTGTCTCCTTCGATTAATAGGCGCCGGCCGAAACCGGCGCACTAATCAGTAATCGTTATTGTTAGTATAGCACTAACAATAGTTACTCGCCCAGCTGATCAAGGTCGATATCGCCAAAGAACACCTGGTCCTCCTTGCCGAGCGCACTCGGGATGATGGAGAAGGTGTTGGAGATGCCGTCCTGAGCATCGCGGAACGGGAGCTTGGAAACCGAAGACAGCGAAGCGATGGCGCCGTGGCTATCGCGCTTGTGCATGGGGTTAGCACCCGGGGCGAACGGCTGGCCAGCCTTGCGGCCGTCGGGCGTGGAGCCGGTCTTCTTACCGTACACGACGTTGGAGGTAATGGTCAGAACCGAGGTCGTGGGCACGGAGTTGCGGTAGGTGTCGTTCATGCGGATGTACTCCATGAACTGGTGCACAACGTCGTGAGCAATCTGGTCGACGCGGTCGTCGTCGTTACCGTACTTGGGGAACTCGCCCTCGGTCTCGAAGTCGACGATGATGCCGTTCTCATCACGGACGGGGTGGACCTTGGCGTACTTGATGGCGGACAGGGAGTCAGCCACGACGGAAAGGCCAGCGATGCCCGTAGCGAACCAGCGGTGCACGTGCTTGTCGTGCAGAGCCATCTGGATGCGCTCGTAGCAATACTTGTCGTGCATGTAGTGAATGATGTTCAGCGAGTTGACGTACACGCCAGCGAGCCACTTCATCATGTCGTTGTACTTGGCCACAACGTCGTCGTAATCGAGCGTATCGCCCTCGACGGCGCGATACTTGGGGCCGACCTGCTTCTTGGAGACCTCGTCAACACCGCCGTTGAGTGCATACAGCAGGCACTTGGCCAGGTTGGCGCGAGCGCCGAAGAACTGCATCTCCTTGCCAATGCGCATGGAGGACACGCAGCAGGCAATGCCGTAGTCGTCGCCGTGATAGACGCGCATGAGGTCGTCGTTCTCGTACTGGATCGAGGAGCTGGCGACGGAAGTCTTGGCGCAGAACTTCTTGAAGTTCTCGGGCAGACGGGTCGACCACAGAACGGTCATGTTGGGCTCGGGGCTGGTACCCATGTTCTCGAGCGTGTGCAGGTAGCGGTAGCTCATCTTGGTAACGAGCGTACGGCCGTCAACACCCATGCCGCCGATGGACTCGGTGACCCACTGCGGGTCGCCGGTGAACAGGGCCTGGTACTCGGGAGTACGGGCGAACTTGACCATGCGGAGCTTCATGATGAAGTGATCCACGAACTCCTGGATCTGCTCCTCGGTGAAGGTACCGTTGGCAAGGTCGCGCTCAGCATAGATGTCGATGAACGTAGAGGTACGGCCGATGGACATAGCGGCGCCGTTCTGCTCCTTGACGGCAGCAAGGTAGGCGAAGTACATCCACTGGATGGCCTCCTGCGTGTTGGTAGCAGGGTTGGAAATGTCGAAACCATAGGTCTCGGCCATCATCTTGAGCTCGCCGAGGGCGCGGATCTGCTCCTGCAGCTCCTCACGATCGCGGATGTTGTCGGCGGTCATGACCGTCGGGGTGGAAGCCTTCTGGGCCTCCTTGTCCTTAATCAGGTAGTCGACACCGTACAGGGCGACACGACGGTAGTCACCGATGATGCGGCCGCGGCCATAGCCATCGGGCAGACCGGTGATGATGTGAGCCGAGCGGCAAGCACGCATCTCGGGGGTGTAAACATCGAAGACGCCGGCGTTGTGGGTCTTGCGCTCGAAGGTGTAGCGCTCGACAACGTTCTCGTCGACCTTGTAGCCGTGCTGGCTGGCGGCCTGGCAAGCGATGCGGATACCGCCGTTGACGTGCAGAGCGCGCTTGAGCGGCTTGTCGGTCTGGAGGCCGACGATGGTCTCCTTCTCGCGGTGGGCGTTATCGATGTAGCCAGCGGGGTGGCTCACGATACCCGTGACGGTCTTGGTGTCCATATCGAGGACACCACCCTGCTCGCGCTCCTTAAGCAGCAGGTCGAGAACCTCGCCCCACAGCTCCTTGGTACGCTCGGTCGGACCTACGAGGAACGACTCGTCGCCCTCGTAAGGGGTGTAGTTCTTCTGGATGAAGTCTCGGACGTCAACCTCTCCCGTCCAAATGCCTTCCTTGAAGCCTTCCCATGCCTCCTGCATTGTGTAACCACGCTCCTAGTTACGTGTAATGCGGCGCTCTCTCACACCGCTGCTTATTGAATTCTTGAATTTTCGGCTTGCACTACCGGCTTCTTCCGTTCTTCACCACACGTTGGTGCAGGGAAAAACGTTTGTCCACCTTGGAACTGCAACCCAAAACCCAAGATTTCACCCGTTTGAGAAGGATAACATAGCGACCCTCTCCATCTGGGCTGTTATATGTTTCTTTTTTTATATCATAAGGGCGTTTTTTACAAACCCGCAGGAAATGCGAGCGTGAACAACTACCGTTCACCGATTTGTTTAGTTTTTTCCTTGCCTTTGTACGACGTTCACTCTAGCTGTTATGCCAGCTTTAGCAGGGTAAAGTGCCTCTGAGTGGGCTTTAGGACGTGCTCAGAGATCTACCCCTAACTTTGCTGATACCGACGGTGTACGGAGGTCGCCTAAAGGTTGTTTTCTAGGCATTTCCCAAAATCTACCGTATAGGGTGCGCGTGCGGGGGTATCATCTTTCACCGAAAATAGTTTCTAGTGTTAGGGGTTTTCGGTGGAAGATACCGATTTCCGTGAACTTGGGCGTCAGCTCCTTACCGAGTTCGGCAGCATGCATCAGCGCATTTCGCGCTTTGCGGACAAAGCCCTCGGCGGCGAGATGGCCGTCATGCGCGCCCTTATGCTCGCTGGCGGTTCGCTCACGCCGAGCGAACTCGCCGATCGCGCCTGGGTCTCGAGCGCCCGCATCGCCAATATCCTACGCGCTCTCGAAGCCAAGGGCTGGGTCGAGCGCGAGCACTCAAAGACCGACCGTCGTCGCGTACACGTCACGGTGACCGACAAGGGATTCCAGGATCTCGAAATCAAACGACGGGAATTCGAGGAGCGCACCGCGGCCTTCCTCGAGCAGCTCGGCGAAACAGATACCCAAGAGATGGTGCGCCTTCTAAGACGTGCCAACGAAATTATCGACCGCAATCAAGAAAGGAGAGATGCCGAGTGAGGATTCTCAAGCTCTTTAAAAAGCACGTCCTGGCACTGTTCACAGCTATCGTACTTATCGTAATCAGCTGCAACGCCGATCTGGCGCTGCCTACCTATATGAGCGACATCGTCGACGTGGGCGTGCAGCAAGGCGGCATCGCCTCGCCCGTGCCCGACACCATTCGCGCCGAATCGCTCGACGACCTCGAACTCTTCATGAGCGCCAAGGACGCCAAGGCTGCGGAGGCCGTGTTTAGCAAGGCTGACAAAAACGGCATTCGAACGTACAAGGGCACCGAGGAAGAGCGTGCCGATGGAGGCAAAATTACCGACATTATGAGCCTGCCCGAGACCGTCGTCCTTTCGCTCAACCAGGGCATCGACGCCGACTCCATGGGAGACATGACCGGCACGTCCAGCGAGAAAGACAGCGACGCCGCTCAGGCCATGCCCACGCCCGAGCAAATGGCAGCGATGACGCCCGAGCAGCTCGCCGAGATGCAGCAGAAGGCCGCAGCGGCGCAGAATATGCAAAAGCAGATCGACGCCGACGGCGGCAAGATCACCATGAAGAGCCTGCGCCTGGGTGTCGAGGGCGGTCTGGTAGACCAAAGCAAGCTCGTCGAGGGCGCCAACGAAATGGCGGACAAAATGGGCTCCATGTCGGGCTCCATCGTCACCCAGCGCGCCGTGAGCTATGTACAGGACGAGTACAAGGCGCAGGGCATCGACCCCGCCGACGTGCAGAACGCCTACCTGGGCCGCATGGCGACCACGATGTTTGGTCTGTGTCTGGTGTCGCTGGTCGCCACCATCCTGACCGGTGCCGTGGCTTCGCGCACCGCCTGCTCCATCGCACGCGACCTGCGCCGCGAGACCTTCAACAAGGTTATGCACTTCTCGCCGGCCGAGGTGGGCAAGTTTAGCCAGGCCTCGCTCATCACCCGCTGCACCAACGACATTCAGCAGATTCAGATGGCCGCAACCCTGTTTATCCGCATGTGTCTGATGGCGCCCGTCATGGGCATCGTCGCCGTCATGCGCGTCCTGGCCAACCACACCGGCCTGGAGTGGACCATCGCCGTGGCCATCATCGCGGTCTCGGCCGTCGTCGGCGTGCTTATGGGCCTCACTATGCCCAAATTCAAAAAGATGCAGAGCTTTGTGGACCGCGTGAACCTTACCGCCCGCGAGCTGCTCGACGGCCTTATGCCCATCCGCTCGTTCAACCGCGAAGAACATGAGCTCGAGCGCTTTGACAAGGCTTCGCTCGACCTGATGACCACGCAGCTCTACACCAACCGAGCCATGAGCTTTATGATGCCGCTCATGATGCTCGTCATGAACTGCATCACCGTGCTTATCGTCTGGTTTGGCGCGCAGGGCGTGTCCGACGGCGTGATGCAGGTCGGCAACATGATGGCGTTTATCTCCTACACCATGCAGATCGTCATGGCGTTTATGATCCTCACCATGGTTTCGGTCATCCTGCCCCGTGCCGAGGTCGCAGCCGAGCGCGTAGATGAGGTCATCACCTGCCCCACGAGCATCAACGACCCTGCCTCGCCCAAACTGCCCGCGGCCAGCTCGCCGCGCGGTGAGCTCACCTTCCGCGACGTGAGCTTCCAGTACCCCGATGCCCGCGCCGACGTCATTAGCGGTGTGAACTTCACCACGCATGCCGGTCAGATGCTCGGCATCATTGGCTCCACGGGCTCGGGCAAGTCCACGCTCGTACAGCTGATTCCGCGCCTGTACGACGTCACGGGCGGCAGCATTTCGCTCGACGGCATCGACGTGCGCGACATGACCCTTTCCGAGCTGCGCCGCCGCATTGGTTACATCCCGCAACAGGGGCGTCTGTTCTCGGGCACCGTCGAGAGCAACCTCAAGTTTGCCGGCGACATGGTGAGCGATGATGACATGCGCCAGGCCGCGCGCATCGCACAGGCCGAGGACTTTATCGCCGAGCGTGAGGGCGGTTACGACTCCCCCATCAGCCAGGGCGGCTCCAATGTTTCGGGTGGTCAGCGCCAGCGTCTGGCCATCGCCCGCGCATTGGCCAAAAAGCCCGAGGTCGTGGTGTTCGATGACTCGTTTAGTGCCCTCGACTACAAGACCGACGCGCGCCTGCGCGAGGAGCTGGCCAAAAACGTTACCGACGCCGCACTCGTGGTCGTGGCCCAGCGCATCGCGACCATCATGCACGCCGACCAGATCATCGTGCTCGACGACAGCCACGTAGTGGGCACCGGCACGCACGAGGAGCTGCTGCGCAGCTGCCCGGCGTACCTGGAGATCGCACAGTCGCAGCTTTCCGCCGAGGAGCTGGGGCTTACCCAAGAAGAAATTGCAGCCGTCATGGAAGGAGGCGAGCGCTAATGGCAGACGAGACCAAGACTCAGATTCCCAAGCCCACCCGCCAGCGTGGTCCCATGGGCCGCATGGGTGGCATGCGTCGTGGCGAAAAGGCCAAGGACTTTAAGGGCACCATGAGGCAGCTGCTCGGCTATATCGGCCAGCACAAGATTGCCGTGTTTGCCGCCGTCGCCTTTGCCGTGTGCTCGGTCATCTTTAACATTGTGGGACCCAAGGTGCTCGGCCAGGTTACGACCAAGCTGTTCGAAGGCCTGGTCGCCAAGGTCAACGGCACCGGCGACGTTGACTTTGACTGGATCGCCAAGACGCTCGGCTTTTTGCTCTGCCTGTATCTGGCGAGCTCTGTCTGCAGCCTGGTCCAGGGCTGGCTCATGACCGGCGTCACGCAAAAGATCTGCTACCGCATGCGCAAGGAAATCGCCGCCAAGATTGCCGTCGTGCCGATGAGTTACTTCAACGGCCACAGCAAGGGAGACGTACTCAGCCGCATCACCAACGACGTCGATACGCTGGGTCAGTCGCTCAACCAGAGCGTGACGCAGCTCATCACGTCGGTGACGCAGATTATCGGCGTGCTCGTCATGATGCTTTCGATCAGCCTGCCGCTTACCGGCGTCACCGTGCTCACGCTGCCGGCCGCCGCGATTATCTTGACCGTAATGATTCACTTCTCGCAGCCGTACTTCCGCGAGCAGCAGCAGGTTCTGGGCGCCGTCAACGGCATTATCGAGGAGGACTTTGCCGGCCAGAACGTCATTCAGGTGTTCGACCGCGCCGAGGCCTCGATCGAAGAGTTCGACCGTCAAAACGACCGCCTCTTTATTAGTGGCTGGCGCTCGCAGTTCCTGTCGGGCCTGATGATGCCGCTTATGAGCCTGGTGGGTAACATGGGCTACGTGGGCGTTGTCGTGGTGGGCGCACAGCTCGCACTGACCGGCAACGCCACGCCCGGCGACATCCAGAGCTTTATCCAGTACGTTCGCAACTTTACGCAGCCCGTGCAGCAACTGGGCAACGTGAGCAACACGATGCAGTCGATGGCAGCCGCCACCGAGCGCGTCTTTGAGTTCCTGGCCGCGCCCGAGGAGGAGCAGAAAGCCGACGCGCAGATTCCCGAAAAGCGCCCCGGCCATGTGGAGTTTGATCACGTCAAGTTTGGCTATACGCCCGACAAGACCATCATCCACGACTTTAGCTGCGAGGCGCAGCCCGGCCAGACCATCGCCATCGTCGGTCCTACCGGCGCCGGCAAGACCACGCTCATTAAGCTGCTGCAGCGCTTCTACGATGTGGACGGCGGTTCGCTGCGCGTCGAGGGTGTCGACGTGCGCGACTGGGACCGCGCGGCGCTGCGCGGCGAGTTTGCCATGGTGCTGCAGGATACCTGGCTGTTTAACGGCACCATCCGCGAGAACATCCGCTACGGACGCCCCGATGCAAGCGACGCCGAGGTCGAAGCCGCTGCACGCGCCGCACGCTGCGATCACTTTATCCATACGCTCGCCGGCGGCTACGACTTTATGATCAACGAGGAAGGCACCAACCTGTCGCAGGGCCAGCGCCAGCTCGTGACCATTGCCCGTGCCATTTTGGCCGACCGCCCGGCGCTAATTCTGGACGAGGCAACCTCCAACGTTGACACTCGTACCGAGGAGCTTATTCAGCGTGCCATGGATGCGCTAATGCAGGGCCGTACCAGCTTTGTCATCGCGCACCGCCTGTCCACGATCCGCAACGCCGACGTAATCTTGGTAATTCGCGACGGCGACATCGTCGAGAAGGGCACACACGACGAGCTACTCGCCCAGGGTGGCTTCTACGCCGACCTGTATAACTCGCAGTTCGACGAGGCAGCGTAACAACCGGCGGCAAACAACCGCAATGCCCAGAAAACGGGGGCGCAGGACAACCTGCGCCCCCGTTTTTGCTCTGCGACCCTCAAACCGCCTCCCCTGGGACCTGATTGACAGCCCCTTCGAGGCCCCGTGGGCAAAAAAATGGCAAATATGAGTACTGTTACCCTTTTAGTAACAGCCAAAACAGCCCCAAATGCCGTTTTCACGGCTTGCACGCGTCCCTAAATTGATCAAACAGCCCTATAGCGGACTTATATGTGTTTGCGTTAATGAACATATTTTGCTGTTATGTCTATTATTTTGCGAAGGCAATATGATACTAAGATAGCAACCGTACTCATATTTGGCATTTTTTGCCCACAGGGTGTTTCCTGGGGAACCGACAATAGCCTTAGGGTCCCGCGCGACGCCACTCCCTCCCGGTATCCGCCGACGTTCCCCCATATAAAACCTGCCAAAATAAACCTGTCCCTTTTGGCAGGTTTCGGGGTGGCAAGGGCTTGCACTTTAGCGTGCGACAGCGGATAATGCCGAGCATTCGACAATACGCTTATTGCTCTTTCTATAGATTGAGGAGACCCCTATGGCCATGGAATTCAAACGCAGGCTGCCGATCCCCATGGAGATCCGCGAGGAAATGCCACTTTCTGCCGAGCTTACCGCCAAAAAGCAGGCATTTGACGCCGAGGTCGCCAAAGTCTTTACCGGCGAGGACGCACGTAAGGTGCTCATCATCGGCCCGTGCTCTGCCGACCGCGAGGATTCGGTGCTCGAGTATATGAACCGACTGGCCAAGACCGCCGAAGAGGTCAAGGACAAGCTCATCATCATTCCGCGCGTCTACACCAACAAGCCGCGCACCAAGGGCACCGGCTACAAGGGCCTGCTGCACAACCCCAACCCCGAGGCTCCCGACGACCTGCTCGAGGGCGTCAAGGCCATCCGCCACATGCACCTGCGCGTTATTGAGGAAACGGGCTTCTTTACCGCCGATGAGATGCTCTACCCGTCCAACTACCAATACCTCGTCGACCTGCTGAGCTATGTTGCCGTGGGCGCACGCTCGGTCGAGAACCAGGAGCATCGCCTGGTGTCGAGCGGCATTTCGGTACCCGTCGGCATGAAGAATCCCACTGCCGGCTCTACCACCGTTATGCTCAACTCCATTTACGCCGCGCAGGCGCACCAGAGCTTCATCTTCCGCAACTGGGAGGTCGAGTGCGACGGCAACCCGCTCGCACACGCCGTTATGCGTGGCTACATCGGTCTCGATGGGCGCACCTACCCCAACTACCACTACGAACACCTGGAACGCCTGGCCGAACGCTATACCGAGCATGCCGGCTATGCCAATCCGGCAGCGGTCATCGACTGCAACCACGACAACTCGGGCAAGCGTCCGCTGGAGCAGTATCGCATTTGCAAGGAGGTGCTCGACAGCTGCCGCCGCAACGAGTCCATCTCCAAGCTGGTCAAGGGCTTTATGATCGAGTCCTACCTGGAGGACGGCAACCAGCCGGTCGACGGCGGTGTCTTTGGCAAGTCGATCACCGACCCGTGCCTGGGCTGGGAAAAGACCGACTACCTCATCCACGAGATCGCGGAACGGGTGTAGGTTACGGCGTTTTACCAAACGCCGTAACGGCTCGACGCTGCGCGGGCCGCATTTGGACAATCTGACGTTCAACTTCAAGGGCGCGACCAGAAGGTCAGCGCCCTTTCGTTTCACGTCACCTTGTCTCAAATGCGACCCGCTCGCTGTCCGTCCTCTACCTGCGGCGTTATCTTGCTCCGGATGTGGCAGTTAGGGACGCTCCTTTTCTGCCGGCAGTTTGGGACACTCCTTGGGTAGCCGTTTAAGAACGTCCCCAACGACTACCCGGGGGAGTTGCCTTCCCTCGTGGCGGTCTTCTAGCAGAAAAACCAAGTGAGTAGGCTTTTTGCAGAAGGCCGAGCACGCCCTAAAACGCCACAGCTCTGACCTGCAGTTTTATAGATCATTTGTCGCGATGTGCTCGGCAGGTTCAAAAAAGTCTACTCACTTGTATCTGAGACGCACCAGATTGGCAAAAACCGCCGCGAAAGGGCCCCTGGTCCCTTCGCGGCGGTCATACGCCTCTAATTTTGCGACGGTTTTGCCCGCTTGTTATTCGCTGTAGCGGGTGGCGATGGCGGCTCGCACCATGCCGGTGCTCATGAGGTAGGTCACCAGGAAGTAGCCGCCGTAGGCTGCCAGGAAGATTGCACAGGTGAGGCCCACGGTGCCACCGATGCTCATATTTCCGAATATGCTCACCAGCTCGATGATCACCTTAAGTGCCACAAAGGAGTGCGCCAGGCCCACTGCCAGCGGGAACAGGAAGAATACCGCTTGCTGCGCCATCACCGAATGGCGAATCTGGCGGTCGTCGCAGCCGATCTGTGCCAGCACACGATAGCTGCGGCTGCCGTCGGCCACGTTGGAGAGTTGCTGGATCGACAGAATCGCCGCGCATGCAACAACCAATACAAAGCCGATGTAGATGGCTAGGTAGCTAATAAGACCGTTCATTTGCGCTGCTTGCGTGTACATCTCGGAGCGTGTGATGAAGGTTCCCCACGACCCCGACTCCTTGCCGTCAACGAGCAGATTGTCGAGCACAGTGTATTTAATGCTCTCGTCTGCCTCGGTTGTATCCATCCCCTGTTTGTAGTTAACGAGCAGGCTACTGGAATACGGCTGCAGATTAAGTTGGGACAACAGCTCGTCGGCAACGACGACGGTGCCCGGATTACTACCCATCGCCGAGTTGGCGATGGCCGCCGTATCTTCGTCCGACTTATCGGCTGCGGGCTTGAGCGTATGCCCGCCCAAGGTAAGGGCATGGCCGCCAGCCATATACTTGGTGTACATGTCGACCAGCTCGCCGCCCATATCACACGTGAGCAGATACTGGTCGTGACCGATATGCACCGGCTCCTCGCCCATCATCTGACGCAGTTTGTTGTACTGGCTCGCCGGCGTCACAAACAGACCCATCGCATCGGCATTGCTACCCCCGAACGCCTTGGGAAGCTTTTCGCCCATGGTCTTGCACATCTCACTTGGAGTCACCGAAGGATTCGAGCCGCCAAATGGGTAACTCAGATACGAATCGATCTGCACATGCTCACCGGCAACATCGGCGATATTGACCTTCTTGCCGGTCTCGTCGTTGTTGTCCGCCGACTTGCCCTTAATACCGTCTGCAACGTTATCGTGATCGATACGATCGCCGTGCCATGCGGAGTACAAATCGACCGTACTATCGGCCAGCACCATGCGATCGGCTTCAGACGGATTGATGTACTCTTTGTAGTAGTCGATCGTATCGGGCGTGTAATAGACATACGTCTGTGACACGTCAACAGGGTTATAGCGCTCCAGGTTTTCGTTCATCACATTGGCAATCGACATACCGCACGTCACCGAGGTGATGGCCAAAAACAGGAGCATCGCGATGACGCCCATCGAAAAGCACACCGTGTTGACCTTGGCCGCAAGCTGGCGCACGGTAAACATGTTGAGGCCGCGCCAATACACGCCGCGCAGGCTCTGCAGCAGCTTGATGAGCATGCCCGAGAGTCCCCAGAACAGGGCAAAGGTGCCCACGGTAACCATAGCGGTCGTAATGCCAAACTGGTTCATGGCCTCTTGCAGCTTGCTGTCCGTCGCGGTTAGCGGGAACCCATCACGTAGCAGACGGTAATAGGCCACGCCCACAAGCACCACGCCCACGGCAAAGATGGCAATCGCAATCCAGAGGTTGCGCGTCTTGATGCTCTCGTTGCGACGCTCGGCACCCATAAGCTCGATGAGTTTGGTACGACGCACGGCGCGAAGGTTCAGCAGTAGCGTGAGCACAAACATTACGAGCATGCAGGCAAGGGTCAGATTGAACGCATGCACCGAGAAAAAGAAGTGGAAATTGGCAATCTGTGTCTTAAAAAGCGAGGCCGTAAAGAACGTCATGAGCTGGGAGAGTCCCACACCCAGCACAATGCCGGCGACAAAGGCCACGACCGAGACGATCACGGTCTCGAGCGCCATGATCGTGGCGACGCGCCCGCGCCCCATGCCGAGCACCTGGTACAGGCCAAACTCCTTCTTGCGGCGTTTCATGATGAAGTTATTGGCATACACCATCAAAAAGGCCATGACACCGGCCAAAAAGTACGTCAGGTCGCCGAGCATGCTGCCCATAACCTGCGCCAAGCCCTCTTCATCGATTCCGGCGATGTCGACCTGCATCGAGATGGTGTTAAAGGCATAGAAGACCGTGACGCCCAGGGTGAGCGTCAAAAGGTAGACGAGGTAGTCGCGGCCGGCGCGGCGGACGTTACCCCAAGCGAGTTTACAGAGCATCGGAGCCCTCACCGCCCATCATGGCAACGACCTCCATAATGCGGTCGAAGAACTCTCGGCGGTCGGTGTCGCCGCGGCGCAGCTCGGTGAAGATCTTGCCGTCTCGAATAAACAGCACACGGCTCGTGTAGCTGGCGGCAAAGCTGTCGTGCGTGACCATGAGCACGGTGGCTCGCAGGCGGCGGTTAAGGGCCTCTAGGCTCTCGAGCAGCAGGCGAGCGCTCTTGGAATCGAGGGCGCCGGTGGGCTCGTCGGCCATGATCATGGTGGGGTCGGTGACGAGTGCGCGAGCCGCGGCAACGCGCTGCTGCTGCCCGCCGGACATCTGGTAGGGATACTTGTCGAGCACCTGACTGATGGACAGGCGCGCTGCCACATCCTGCACGCGGGTCGAGATCTCTGCCGAGTTTGTGCGGGCAATGGTGAGCGGCAGGGCGATGTTCTCGCGTGCCGTGAGCGTATCGAGCAGGTTGGAGTCCTGGAAGATAAAGCCGAGCTCCTCGCGGCGAAACTGCGAGAGCTTGGCCTGCTTCATGCGCGTCACGTCCTGCCCGTTGATGCGGATGGTGCCGCTCGTGGCGCTATCGATGGTCGACACGCAGTTGAGCAACGTCGACTTGCCCGAGCCCGAAGCGCCCATGATGCCAACGAATTCACCGCGGTTGACGGTAAAGCTGACGTCGTTGAGCGCACGGGTCACGTTGCCCAGCGCTCCATATACCTTTTCGAGATGCGCGACCTCCAATACCGGGGTCGCCATGTGCGTGGTTTGCATACCGAGTCCTTTCTTGCGATTAGTCTACGGCATCTATAGTCGCAAGAAGCCGAGTCGGCTACCATCGATATGGCTTACGCTTGCCTTACCGTTGTGTAAGGTGCGGGTAGTTAGCCTGTCACGTGTTGATGTTGAGAGAGGACTCCTGTTGAAGACTGTTCATGTTGCCGCTGGGATCATTCGCAAGGAAGGATCCGACGAGCTACTGGCCGTACAGCGCGGCTATGGCGACATGCAGGGACTTTGGGAGTTTCCCGGTGGCAAGCTCATGCGCGGCGAGACGCCCGAAGACGCCGTACGCCGCGAGCTCATGGAAGAGCTGCAGGTAAAAGTCACCAACCTGCGCGATTTCTACACCGTCGAGTATGACTACCCCGATTTCCATCTCTCCATGGAGTGTTACTACTGCTCGCTCGCCGATGAATCCGATGAGCCTCAGAAGCACGACCGCCAGCTCGATATCCGCTGGATTCCGCGCACCTCGCTTGCCACGGTTGAGTGGATGCCCGCCGACAAAGGGCTTATCGATGCCCTGATTGAGTTGAAGGAAGATCGGCTTAAGGTCAACAGCACTGCCAAAGATGCCGAGGCCGCCACGACCGAACGCCCCGTCGCCAAGCCCAAGCGCGCACCTAAGCGCCGCAGCAAAAAGCGCCCCAAGTCCGGCCTGCTGGACGGCATCGACACCTCGGACCTCTCCGCCGACGAGCGTGAGCTCGTGCGCCGTCGCGCCGCCATCAAAAAATCCATGAAGGGCAACAAGCGTGCGAACACCAAACCCGAGCTGCTCGTTCGCCAGCGCCTGCGCGCCGCAGGCCTTACGGGATACCGTCTGGAATGGAAGGTGCCCGGAAAGCCCGACATCGCCTTTCCCGGGCGCAAGATCGCCATCTTCGTCAACGGCTGCTTTTGGCACCGCTGCCCCAAGTGCAATCCGAGCCAGCCCAAGCGCAACGGTGAATTTTGGGAGGCAAAGTTTCGCCGCAACGTCGAGCGCGACCGCGCTGCCGTGGCAGCACTCACTCAAATGGGCTGGACGCCCATAACCATCTGGGAATGCGAGCTCAAAAAAGACCGCATCGACGCCACCATGGAAAAGGTCATCGAGCAGGTGCAGGCTGCAGAGCCGCAGCGCTAACAGCGAGCATTCACACGCTCCGCACGTCTGCGCCACATCCACGTCACAAACCTTAGAAAGCCCTTAAGCTCCCAACCTTTCAAGAGTGTTACTCGATGCCTCTGACCTGCAGTTTCACCGTAACACCAAACCAGGTTAAGCCTTTCTTTAGCGCTTCTTTGCAGCAGCCGCGGCATAATACTGCCAACGCACGGGACCTAGCAGCACACCCCGTGCGCAACCTTTTGGTGGACATCGAGGAGGCCGCACGAGCATGCATTCTTCCAATGACGCAGCACAGCAGCCATCCCTAAATCATGCAAACCTTTTCTCCTTCCCCCCGACACAGAGAAACGGCCTCCTCGACTCCCCCACCACAAAAACCAAGCGCTCAGCCGATCAGAGCCTCAACTTACGAGCATCCTTCGAAAAGCTCCAAGCATCCCTAGACAAAACCTTCCCCAACCAAGCCCGGGCATACTAACCCCTCATCAACAAAGTAGCCCTCACGCTCCACCCTTTCCGCCCCAACGTCACAAGGGCGACGACCTCGAGTAGGTCAACCTGGGAGGGACGAGGGCTTAGTTCCCCAATCTTTCCGCAGAGGGCAAAAAGCAACGTCTTATTTTTCGACACTAACGCCACAAGGGCGATTGAGCAGGACGGTTTGGGCGGGTCCCGTACTTAGTTTCCAAAATCATTCCGCAGCGCGAAGGCCCCCGTTGTCAACGCTTCGAAGAAGCGAGACAACGGGGGCCTTCATGCGCGAGGACGTTTTGGAAACTAAGTACGGGACCCGTCCAAACCGTCCGGTGGGATCAGAGCACCCTTGCTGTTACTCTGCTTTGCCCACAGAGTTGAGGTTGGTCATGCGGATCTTAACCAGCTCGGTGATCTCACGCATACCCTCCTTGGCCGGCTTCTTAGGATCGAAGCAGGCGGGGTTCTCGGCCATGTAGGCCATGAAGCCCTTGGTGTAGGCCTGACGCAGCTCAGTGGCGTAGTTAACCTTGCAGATGCCGTTCTTCACAGCCTCGGCAACCTGCTCATCGGGCACACCGGAGGTGCCGTGCAGAACCAGCGGCACGTCGACGGCGTCGCGGATGGCCTTGACCACGGACTGCTCGATGTGCGGATCGCTCGTGTACACGCCGTGGCTGGTGCCAACGCCAATGGCCAGCGAGGTGCAGCCAGTGCGCTCGACGAACTCCTTGGCCTCGGCAGGATCGGTGTAGGGGCTCTCGCCCTCAACCGCGGGACCGTCGTCCTCCTTGCCGCCAACCTTGCCGAGCTCGGCCTCGACGGGCACACCCATGGCGCGGCCAGCGTCGGCGACGGACTTGGTCAGGGCGATGTTGTCCTCGAAGGACTCGTGCGAACCGTCGATCATGACAGAGGTGTAGCCAGTGCGGAAAGCCTGCATGCAGCGGTCATAGCCATCGCCATGATCGAGGTGCAGGGCGACGGGCACGGAAGCGCGCTCGGCGGCAGCCTTGACCATGCCGTAGAAGTAGTCCAGACCAGCGGTCTTGATGGTGCCCGGGGTGGTCTGCATGATGACGGGGGACTTGGTCTCCTCGGCAGCGGCCAGAACGGCCATAACAAACTCGAGGTTCTCGACGTTGAACGCGCCGACGGCGTAGTGGCCGGCCTGAGCGTCCTTGAGCATCTTTTCGGTGGTAACAAGTGCCATGAGCGTTTGCTCCTCTCCCTCGCCCGCATCTGGACATCGGGCGTACGTGTCCGCAAGGCGTTTTACCTTGCGTTTTGCTGCTTCCATTGTATGAAATTCAGCGGCTTTGCATGTGCGAGATATTGAGCCCATGCAGGTCAATACAGTCGTTTTTGAAAAGTAAACGGAAGGAATTGGGGCCGGGCGGGCGTGTTCGATATTGAATTTTGGGCGTTGAGCGTCTTTCTTTTATTGAAAAGATAAGTAATCGAAAGGTGTTTTCTTACTCAAAAAGAAAATGAACGAAAATAGAGTCAACACAATTCCTGCAAATTTAGCCGAGAATGGAGCAGACATGACCCAAGCTACCAACCGTGCTTTTGCCGACGAACGCCGCGCCGCCATCATGGAAATGCTCGAGCACAACGCCTCGGTGCAGGTAGCAGAAATCGCCCAGACCTTTGGCGTGTCCTCCGTCACCGCCCGCGCCGACCTGGACGCGCTCGCCGAAGCAGGCAAGCTGCGCCGCACGCATGGTGGCGCCGTATCGCTCCACAAGCGTCTGACTGTTTCCACGCAGGATCGCCGCATCAATGTCAACGTCGCCGCCAAACAAGCCATCGCACAAAGCGCCATTGAACTCGTCAATGACGGTGACACCCTGCTCGTCGACTCGGGCACCACGGCGCTCGAGTTCGTCCGGCTCCTTGATCAGCGCGACGGCATCACCGTTATCACGGCCGACATTACCATCGCCGATTATATTGACGAGAGCATGCCCTCGGTCGATGTCGTCATGCTGGGCGGGGCACTGCGCAAAGGTCATCGCTATCTGTACGGCCCACTTACCATGCAGGCTCTCCAAATGGTCCACGCCGATCTTGCCGTCATGTGCCCTGGCGCTTTTGTTCCCGGCTGCGGCTTTACGACCGACTTTCCCCAGATGGCCGAGACCAAAACAGCTATGATCGCCGGAGCCCATCAAAGCGTCGCCCTCATGGACGCTAGCAAGGTTAACGGACGCGGCATGTACCGCTTTGCCGAACTGACTGATGTCGACACCATCGTGATGGACCGTGACCCCGATCATGCCGTCGCCACCTCAATCGCCGAGGCCACCGACAGCGCACGTCCAGCCCTCATCATCGCCGGCGCTTAAACAAAAACCACCACAAAGGTGCCTGTCCCCTTTGTGGTGGTTGTGATGGCTGAGCGTCAAAAGTGAGCGTGTCGCTACTTGGACAGCTCGTCGGCGAGGGCCTCGATCTGGGCGCGCGAGGCTTCGTTGAGCGAGCCCAGCACAGTCACCTTGTTCTGCGTCAGGGTGATGTCCTTCATGCCCTCGAGCTCCTTGGTCATAACCTTGGCAGCCGCGGGTGCCCAAGAGCCGGCCTCGACGAGCGCCACCGTACGGTTCTGGTAGGCGTGCTCGGCGAGCGTATGGATGAAGGTGCTCATGCACGGGAAGATCTCGCCCTGATAGGTGATGGAGGCGAGCACCAGACGGTCGTAGCGGAACGCATCCTCAACGGCCTCGGCCATGTCGTCACGAGCCAGGTCAAAGACGGAGACCTTCTGGCCGCGAGCCTCAAGCGCAGATGCGAGCTCCTCGACGGCAGCCTTCAGATGCCCGTACACGCTCGCGTAGGCAATCGTGATACCCTCGTCCTCGGGTTGATAGCTCGACCAGGTGTTATAGGTGTCGAGGTAGTAGCCCAGGTTCTCAGTCAGCACGGGGCCGTGGAGCGGGCAGATAATCTGGATGTCCAGGTCGGCGGCCTTCTTGAGGACGGCCTGCACGAACTTGCCGAACTTACCGACGATGCCAAAGTAGTAACGGCGCGCTTCGCAAGCCCAGCCCTCGGGATCCTCGATGTCGTTGGCGCCAAACTTGCCAAAACCGTCGGCACTAAAGAGCACCTTGTCGGTGGACTCGTAGGAGAAGAGCACCTCGGGCCAGTGAACATTGGGGGCACCGACAAAGGTTAGGCTGTGGCCGCCCAGGTCGAGCACGTCGCCATCTTTGACGACCATCTTGCGCTCGGGGAAGTCGGTGCCAAAGTAGTTGACCATCATACGGAAGGCGCCCATGCTGGCAACAATCTGCGCCTGGGGATAGCGCTCCATAAAGGCGGCGATGCCGGCGGAGTGATCGGGCTCCATGTGATGGACGATCAGGTAGTCGGGCGTGCGGCCATCGAGCACGGCCTCGAGGTTGCCGAGCCACTCGTCAACAAAACCGCCGTCGACTGAATCGGCGACAGCGATCTTTTCGCCCAAGATAACGTAGCTGTTGTATGCCATACCATTCTCGGACACATCGTACTGGCCCTCGAACAGGTCAATGTCGTGATCGTTGACGCCAATGTAGCGGATATCCTTGGTGATCTCCATCAGGCAAAGCCTCCTAGATAGACAAAAGAACCCGTCTATCATAGCACTCGCCCTCGTAGCCACGGCTATCTGCCAGCATCCTTACCGATTGTTATTGATGCGGAATATACCGCTTTTGACCTGCAAAAACTATACGCGAGGCTCTGCCGTGGTGTGCCGAACGATGAGCTTGCCCGGAATACGAATGGCAACAGTCTTGCCCGTTGCCCCCGCTTTGGGAACCGCATGCTCGAATACCTCGCGTCCGCGCTGATGTAGATCGAATCGCACGGTCGTGAGCTCGTTATGCGCGACAAAGTCGTCGAGCGAGTCATCGACGCCCACCACGCTCACGTCCTCGGGCACACGCAATCCGCTGTCGCGCAACGCAGCGATCGCACCGTTTGCCATCTGGTCATTTGCCGCGTAAATCGCCGTCATGGTGCGGTCGTGCTCAGCCAGATATCTGCCGGCTTCGTAACCGCTGTTGGCAGACCAGTCACCCTCGAGCGGTTCAGCCATTTTGATATGCCTGCGCTCGAGAGAATCTCTCCAACCGGCCCGACGGAACTGCTCGTCGACCGAGAAGGACGGACCGCCGATAAAGCGAATTTGCTCGTGGCCCAGCTCAAACAGATGATCCATAAGCAGTAGAGAACAGCCATAGTGGTCGGAGTCGACCGTGGTCACCCGCGGGTGCGCATACATGGTGACGATAACCGTGCCAATGCCCGGCAGCGGATCAAACGCCTCAAAATCGGGCGCCATACGACTCATGCCGATAATGATGCCGTCCACGGGCAGCGCTGCCATACGACGCGTTGCCTCGGCAAGCGAAAACTCCTCAGTCTTGGACATCTCGACCAGCGTGATAGCACAACCGCGGTCGCGGGCTGCACTGGCAATGCCGTCGATCATCGTAAGGTTACCGAACTTGGTGACGTCGTTAACGCACAGCCCGACCGAATGGTAGCGGCCGTCGCGCAGCGAGCGACCGGCATAGCTCGGACGGAAACCGAGCTCCTGCATGGCTGCCTGCACGCGCTGACGCGTCTGTTCGTTCACGTTGGGCAATCCGTTGGCAACGCGCGAAACCGTCTGCTGCGAAACACCGGCAGCGCGGGCAACGTCGGCCATGGAAACCGGACGCGAACCCGTGTCGTTGGAAGGGCGCCTTGCCACAAAATCACCTTCGCTCCTGTAGGAAGCCTAAATACCCCATGCGAAATTGCTGGTCACACGGGAGGCTTTGTTGTCTTCCGATAATGTTAACGTACTCTACTATACCTATCAGCAGTTATGCAGCGCCCTCAATACCACCTGAATACCGTTCACGGCTCATTTTCGACCGATTGCAGGAAAGCGAAGAAGTCCGTGGTTCCAGGCTATGAGTACGTTAACATAAGGCGTAAGCACACCGATACCATGATGGCCTGCGCTCCGGGCGCACAGGCCATGGCGTCGTATTCGAAAGGACGCTCATGATTACCACAACTCCGTTCGGCACCGCCCCCGGCGGCTCGCCGGTTACGGTCTATAACCTTGTTTGCGCAGGTGCCCGCGTGCGCGTTATGGACTATGGCGCGACCATCCTTAGCATCGAGGTTCCCGATGCCTCAGGCGATGTTGCCGACATCGCGCTCGGCTTCGATGCCCTCGATGGCTACTTCGACAATCCGGCGTGCTACGGCGGAACCATTGGGCCTTCGGCCAACCGAACGGATAAAGGCCAAATCGAGATTGCCGGCACGGTCTATCAGATGGCATGCAACGATGGTCCCAACAAAGCCAATAATCTGCACACTGACCTTGAACATGGCCTTCATAAGCGCGTGTGGAACGCCACGGTCGACGAGATTACCAACACGGTGAGTTTTACATGCAAGTTGGTCGACGGCGAACTGGGCCTCCCGGGCAACCGCACCTTTACCGTTGCCTATGTCCTGCAGGCAGGGCCAACGGGTGCCGCAGAGCTCACCTGCACGCAAAGCTGCGTTACCGATGCCGACACCTTCGTCAACATGACCAACCACACGTACTTCAACCTTGCGGGGCACGATGCCGGCACGGTTCTGGACCAGGTCGCGACTATCGACGCCGAGGCTTTCCTCCCCCAGCGCCAGGACAACGTCTCTTCTGGCGAGGTTCGCCCCGTGGCCGGTACGCCATTCGATTTCCGCGCACCCAAGGCGCTCGGCCGCGACATCGAGGCGAACGACGAGCAGCTCAAGATTGCACGGGGCTTTGACCATTGTTTCTGCCTGGATAGCTTTACCCCCGACGCCGACCCGCGCCACGCACTGCGCTTGCAAGATCCAAACTCGCGCCGCACGCTCGACATCTTCGTAACCGCACCGGGCGCGCATCTGTATACCGGCAACTGGCTCAGCGATATCGACGCCAAAGACGGCTGCAGTTACGGTCCTCGCGACGGCGTCGCATTTGAGCCCGAGTTTTGGCCTGACAACAACCATCACACAGATTGGGCACATCCCGTCTGCACGCCTGACCACCCGTTTAGCTCGACAATCGTGTACCGATTCTCGACGATTTGTTAACCCACCCTCGTCGAGATGCGAGGGAGCAGCGTTATGACTCCCGTCTACTCCCTCGCACCTTGATATGTTTACGTACTCATAAGCAAAGCCCGGTAGCTCGGGATAACCAAGAAAGGAAGACACCATGACCGCCCCCGACGAAAAGACACTCGCCACGCTCACCAAGCTGTTTGAGGAGGAGTTTGGCCCCATCGGCGACCGCCAGGTGCTCTACGTGCACGCGCCCGGGCGTTCCGAGATCAGCGGCAATCACACCGATCACGAGGGCGGTCACGTTATCGCCGGCTCGCTCGATGTCGCTGTCGACGGTATCGCCGTGGCAACCGACTCCAACAGGATTCGCGTCGCCGACGAGGGCTATCCTACGTTTGAGATCACGCTCGACACGCTGGATGTTCAGGAGTCCGAGAAGGGCACGTCCGCAAGCCTCGTCCGCGGCATGGCACACGAGATTGCAGCCCTTGGCGTTGAGCCCCACGGCTTCGACTTCGCCTTCACCTGCTCCGTCCCCTCGGGTGGTGGCCTTTCCAGCTCTGCCGCCGTCGAGGCCGCGTACGGTCGTGCCATGGAGACGCTCTGGGGCGCGCCCGCCATTGAGCCCGTCACGCTCGCTCAGATGAGCCAGCGCACCGAGAACAACTACTACGGCAAGCCCTGCGGTCTGATGGACCAGGCCGCCGTATGTCTGGGCGGCCTTGCCTACATGGACTTTGAGGACCAGGCTCAGCCTAAGACCCAGAAGCTCGAGCTCAACTTTGAGGACCACGGCTATGCGCTCGTGCTCGTTAAGGTCGGCGCCGACCACGTGGCCGCCACCGATGACTACGCGGCCGTTCCGCGCGAAATGCAAGACGTCGCCGCCGAGTTTGGCAAGGCACGCCTGTGCGAGGTAAACGTTGCCGATTTTGACGCCAAGCTCCCCGAGCTGCGCGCCAAGCTGGGCGACCGTGCCTGCCTGCGCGCCGTTCACTACTGGTACGAGAACGGCCTGGTCGATAAACGCTGGGCGGCCCTGAACGCCGGCGACATTGACCAGTTCCTGGTCCTGACGCGCGAGTCCGGCGCCAGCTCTGCCATGTACCTGCAGAATGTTGTTGCCAAACTGGGTGCCGAGCAGCCTTCCATGTACGCGCTTGCTCTTGCCGAGCATGTGCTCGACGGCCGTGGCGCCGTTCGTATTCACGGCGGCGGCTTTGGCGGTACCATCCAGGCTTTCGTGCCGCTCGATCTGGTCGACACCTTCATCACCAAGATGAACAGCTGGCTGGGCGAGGGCTCTGCCCGTCACTACGCCATCTCTGACAAGGGGGCTTACGCGGCATGGCTGTAATGACTGACGTGCGCGAGGCCGCGCAGAACCTGATCGAGTACGCTATTCACCGATCGATGATCGGCCAGGACGATCGCATCTGGGCATACAACACCATTTTGGAGTGCATCGGCGCCACGGGTCCCGCGCTCGACATGGCTTGGGCGCTCAAGACCGAGAAGATTTCGCTCTTGCACCCCGATACACTCCCCGACTTTGACCTGGAGGGCACGCTTGCCGCGCTTTCCGAGGCCGCCGTGGCCAACGGTGCTGCCGAGGACACGGCGTCGGGCCGCGACCGCATCGCCATGCGCATCATGGGCGGGCTCATGCCGAGGCCTTCGGTTGTAAACGAGGAGTTCAACGGACGTATGGGCGTCCACGAACCCCGAGCCGCGACCGACTGGTTCTACGGCCTGTGCTGTGACGCCGGTTACGTGCGCCGCGCCGCCATCGCGCGCAACATCAAATGGAGCACTTCCACCAACTGGGGTGACCTGGAGATCACTATCAACCTGTCCAAGCCTGAGAAGGACCCGCGCGATATCGCCGCGGCAGGTGCAGCCAAGAACACGGGCGAGAAGTATCCCGCCTGCCAGCTCTGCATCGAAAACGAGGGCTATCCCGGACGTTCCGCCGCAGCCGACGGCGGCGCTCACCCCGCCCGCCAGAATCTGCGCGTCATCCCCATCCAGCTCGACGGCGAGCGCTGGGGCTTCCAGTACAGCCCGTATGCGTACTTTAACGAGCACTGCATTGCCATGAGCTCCGAGCATCGCCCGATGCACGTCGACCGTAAGGGACTGACCTGCCTGCTCGACTTTGTGGACCTGTTCCCGCACTACTTTATTGGCTCCAACGCCGACCTGCCCATCGTGGGCGGCTCGATTCTTTCGCACGACCACTTCCAAGGCGGTGCGCACGAGTTCCCCATGATGCATGCCGCCGAGGTCTCGCAGTTTAGCGTACCCGGATTTGACCAGGTCAGCGGCACTGTGCTGCAATGGCCGCTTTCGGTGCTGCGCCTGCGCTCGCATGACCGCGCTCAGCTGCTCGACGCTGCCGAGAAGATTATCCTCGCTTGGCGCGAGTGGACCGATGAGTCGGTTGGCATCGTCGCGCACACAGTCGACGGCGTAGCGCACAACACCGTGACGCCCGTCATCCGCCGCGTCGATTCCCGCGGCAATGCCGGCGGCGAGATCTACGAGGCCTACCTGGCGCTTCGCTGCAATATCACGACCGACGAGCATCCGCTGGGCGTGTTCCACCCGCATGCCGAGTATCACCATATTAAAAAGGAGAACATCGGCCTGATCGAGGTCATGGGCCTGGCCATTTTACCGCCGCGCTTGGTTCCCGAGCTCGGCGCTGTCCGCGAGCACCTGCTGGCGGCCAAGGCCGATGCCAGCTACGATCTCGCCGGCGCGCTCGAGGGCGACGACCTTTGCCGCAGCCACGCCGCATGGGCCGAGGACGTCTTTGTTCGTCGTGCCGATGAGCTTACGGCCGACAACGCCATCGACATCCTGCACGAAGAGGTCGGCGTGGTGTTTGGCCACGTGCTCGACAACGCCGGCGTCTTTAAGTGGGACGAAGCCGGCCGCGCCGCCCAACAGCGCTTTATCGACTCGTTGTAATGATCCCTTGGGGACGGAGGAAAACGGATCATTTCGTCTTCAAGACAACGGCGCCCGCCGGCAACATCGCCGGCGGGCGCCGTTTTTGAGTGTAGTCATTGGGGTCATTCTTAAGGGGCGTTCTTAAACGACTAGTCATTAAAGAGCGTCCCCAATGACTACTTGCGACCAAGGCAACGCCGGTGTCTTGGCAACGACAGCGAAAACGCCCCTAAGCGAGCAAGGTGACGTGAAAGAGGAGGGCATTGACCTTCTGGTCATGCCCGACGATTGAACGTCAGATTGCCGCTTAGGGGCGTTTGTAGCGTCGAGCCGTTTCGGCGTTTGGTAAAACGCCGTAACCCTAGAGTTCAGTCACGACAACGCTGTTGTAGACCTCGTCCCAGCGGTCCATGACCAGGTGGCCGGTCTTGGGATCCATGGCGTTGAGCTTGCCGCAGGTATTGGCGGTCTTGAGCACCGTGACGTCGTCGGCGCCGGCAGCAATGGCATGCGCAAAGCCGGCGATGGTCGAGTCGCCGGAACCCGTAGCGTTCACAGCCGCAATCGCGGGCGTCTTGGCGCGGAACGCGCGACCCTCATGGAAGCCCACCGAACCGGCAGCGCCCATCGAAACGACAACCCAGGGAATACCAGCAAAGCGGCCATCGGCGGCGAGCGCCTCGCGCAGGGCATCGACATCATCAGTCGTAAAGGACGTACCCAGCAGGCCGTTAATCTCGGTCAGGTTGGGCTTTACGAGCTCAGGCTTAGCGTCGGACTCAAGCGCGGCCTCCAGCGATGCACCCGAGGTATCGAGCAGCACCTTGGCGCCCGCCTCCTCAGCGATCTTGACGAGCTCGGCATAGTAGCCGGCATCGACGCCGCGCGGCAGCGAGCCCGAAAGCGTCACAACGTCCGCCTTCGCTGCAAGCTCGGCGAACTTGGCCGTAAAGGCCTCGAGCTCGGCCGGGGCGATCTGCGGGCCGCTCTCCAGCAGCTCGGTCTGGTTGCCCTCGTGCAGGATATTCAGGCAGATGCGTGTCTCGCCAGCGATGGGCACAAAGTCGTTCTTGACGCCATCGGCATCCATGAGCTCGGCCATATAGGCACCCATGTGACCGCCGAGCAGACCGGTCGCGAGCACATCGTCGCCCAACTGCAGCAGCACACGGCTCACGTTGAGGCCCTTGCCGCCAGCGGTCTTTTCGGGCGTCACACGGTTAACATCGTCGATGATCAGCTTATCGAGCTGATAGCGCGTATCAATCGACGGGTTCATGGTAACGGTCAGAATCATATTGAACTCCTGTTTCCGGGGCACGACACGCGCGGCCCCAAACATACGATAGCTCGTTAAAGGATCTCGATCTCAAAGCCGCGGGTGACGGTCTCCCCCGGCTTGGCCACCAGGCAGCCGCGCTTGTGCTCCAGAATATCGTCCTCGTCGGAGCAGGTGGACAGGCCGCCCCACGGTTCCACGGCCACAAAGTCGCCCTCGGGCTTGCTCCACACAATCAGGTACGGCATATCGGGGAACGTCAGGCGCACGCCCTTGTCCTCGGTCTTCTTGGTCAGCGTAACCACGCGGCTCTCGAGCACGTCAAAGATGGTCTCCGCGAAGTCGAAGAGCTCGTGGGTCAGCGGCAGGTTCTGGTCGATCATGGGGTTCTTGCTGCGATGCTCAACATCAATCAGACCCGTCGAAGGAACGGCAGTACAGAGCTCGGCGGCCTCGAGCTGATCAAAATGGAGCTCGTAGTCGTCATAGGACTCGCCCTCGTCAAGCGGGCACTTAAAGCCAGGGTGGCCACCCACAAAGAACGGCATGTCCTCGGTGCCCTCATTGGTCACCTCGTACGACACGGCCACCTTAGCCGCATCGATCGTGTAACGAGCAACGATCTTAAACGGATACGGGTACTGCTCGAGCAACTCGGCATGGTCGGCAGAGCTTAGGCTCAGCGCGACCATGTTGTCGCCCTGCTCCTCGAGCTTCCACTCCTGTTTGCGAGCAAAGCCGTGACGGGCGAGCTTAACCTCGCGGCCGCCCATGGTCATTGCGCGACCGTCACGAAGGCCGCCGCAGATCGGGAAACAAATGGGTGCCTGGCCCGACCAGACCGCCGGGTCACCCTGCCACAGGTACTCACGGCCGTTGGCCGTAATAGAAGTGAACGATCCGCCAGCCGTGCTCAACGCAATGCGGACAGAGCCGTTATCAAGAACAAACTCCATGGGAATCTTCTCCTTCACATATCATCTCGCACGATCCATTGTGAACGTCGTGCCTTTAGCAGAAAGGTAATGAGGCAGCGCCGCAAACAAAAGAACAATGCACGTCCAGCCCGCTGGGCCAATTGGGCTGATAGCAAACCGGCCCGCGCCCCATCACAGAAACGCGAGCCGTCAA
>DBEZQF010000065.1:0-1148 GCA_048254795.1 Collinsella sp.
TGCTTATAGCCGCGGCAAAGCTCCTCGAGCTCCTCGATTTGCTGTGGCGTGTACTTTTTCCATGCGCAGGGACGCTCCATGACGCAGGCTCCTTTCGGATCGATCGTGCTGGTTGATGTACCGTGAGCCATCGTATCACGCGCGGGCCCGCGGCGGCAGGGAAGCCTGATGTGCGGTGGCCGCGGGGCGGGGAGCGTGTAAACTGGTGTGAGCAAACCGTGCCCAGCCCAAAGCGAGGTATTCAATATGTCTGACAAGCGCCGCACCTTTGCCGTTATCGACGGCAACTCGCTCATGCACCGCGCCTTCCACGCCGTGCCGCCCACCATGAATGCGCCGGACGGGCGCCCCACCAACGCGATCTTTGGCTTTCTGAACATGTTTCTTAAGATGATCGATGCCTTTAACCCCGACGGTGTGGTCGTGGCGTTTGACAAGGGCAAACCGCGCGTGCGCATGGAGATGCTGCCACAGTATAAGGCGCAACGCCCGCCCATGGACCCCGATCTGCATGCGCAGTTCCCTATGATTAAGGAGCTGCTCACCGCGCTCAACGTGCCGATTCTGCAGTCCGAGGGCTGGGAAGGCGACGATATCCTGGGAACCATGGCGCGCCTGGGTGAAGAGGCCGGCTGCGACATGCTACTGGTGACCGGCGACCGCGACATGTATCAACTCGTGACCGAGCACGTCAACGTGGTCTCGACCCGCAAGGGCCTGTCCGACGTGGCGATCATGACGCCCGAGAGCGTGGACGACCTGTATCACGGCATTACGCCGGCGCTCGTGCCCGATTTTTACGGTCTAAAGGGCGATACGTCGGACAACATTCCCGGCGTACCGGGCATCGGCCCCAAAAAGGCGAGCGCGCTCATCGCACAGTACGGCAGCTTGGACGAGGTCATCGCGCATGCCGACGAGGTCAAGGGCAAGATGGGCGAGAACCTGCGTGCGCACATCGACGATGCGCTGCTGAGCCGCAAGGTCGCAACCATTCGCACCGATGCGCCCGTCGAGCTCGACTTTGACGAAACGTCCTTCCCGGCGTTTTCTGCCGACGAAGTGTCCGCGGCGCTGGGCACGCTTGGTATCACCGCCATGCAGAACCGTTTCTTGGCGCTGATCGGCGGCGAGGGCGGGGCTGCTGC
>DBEZQF010000066.1:0-6106 GCA_048254795.1 Collinsella sp.
TATGGTGTACTCATAGGTGTACTAAACCCTAGGAATCTTCTCGGAATAAAGTTACTATGGGTTCGGCGTTAGTCAAGGGAAAACCCGACTAATCCACTCGACTTTTCAAATTCTGGGACAAAATAACCTGTTGTGTTTGTCTCATTTACTTAAGATTTGGGACAAACAAAGCTGGTTATATTGTCCCAGATGCGATGGGAGGGTAGGTATGCTCATTTCTTCCAAGGGCCGCTATGCCCTCCGACTGATGATCTATATCGCGGCGCTCGGTGACGCCGAGGGCAAGATTGCCCTGCGCGAGGTTGCCGACCGCGAGCATATCTCACAAAAGTATTTGGAGCAGCTGGTTCGTCCGCTTATGAAGGCGGGTCTGCTTAAGAGCGTGCGCGGCAAGGGCGGTGGCTACATGATGGCCAAGGACCCCGCCGAGGTGCGTGCCGGCGACATCCTGCGTGCCGTCGAAGGCAGCACGGCTCCGGTGGCGTGCGATGGCATCGACAACAGCTGCGCCCGCAGCGACCTGTGTTCCACCGTCAAGTTCTGGCGCGGCCTGGACGAGGTCATCGAGAACTATGTTGACGGCGTGACGTTGGCCGACCTGGCCGCCGTCCCCGAAATCAACTTTGACATTAAGCTGTAGGTTGAGCGCAATTCCTTAAGATTTCGCGGAGGGTTGTTGCCGTTTACCGAGGGGTTGTTGTATAACAACGGGCGAGCTGCAATACTTATTTTATCTTTGCAAACTGAACTTTAACTACACCAATGCAGGGAGGATCTTATGCAGCCCAAGCATTCTGCTATTGTCGCGGGCCTGACGCTGGCGCTTTCGTTTGGCGCCGTTTCCGCGCCGGCACCCGCCGCTGCCGAGGAGCCCACGCCGGGCGTTGCCTCGGATGCCACCGATATCGATAAGGGCCTTTACACCCAACAGTCCTTCTCGGGCGTGCTGAGGTCGGTCCAGGGCGTTTCGTTTGTCAACGTGACTCCCGAGATGAAGTACTTCACCAAATATGAGAGCCATGGCAACTATAACCAGGGCTTTTCGTATGGTGACGGCTACAACGCGCTGGGCTATTACCAGTTCGACCGCCGTTGGTCGCTCATTCCGTTTATGAAGCAGGTCTACAACTACAGCCCCGAAAAATACAGCATGCTCAAGGATGCGATTGATCGCGGCAGCGAGATTTCCAACGCGAACAATCCCATGTCCGAGAGCGGTCAGCTCACCGAGCTGGGCCGTATCGCGCAGGAGGCTTTCCAGGGTGCTTACAACACCGATCCTGTTGAGTTCTCAGCACTTCAAGATGCCTATGCGTACAACTCGTACTATGCGGTGACCGAGGCGTGGCTCAAGAGCGGCCTGGGTATTGATATTTCGGGCCGCGCCGATTGCGTCAAGGGCATGGTGTGGAGCATTACCAACATGTGCGGCACTGGTGGCTGCAGGGACTTTTTCCGCTGGGCGAATCTTTCCAACGATATGTCCGACCGCGAGTTTGTGATGGCGCTCTCCAATAGCGTGGTCAACAATGTCGCCACCAAGTTTTCAAGTCAGCCCCAGTATCATGAGGGCTGGAAGAATCGTTATAAAAATGAGCTGAAGGACTGCTTGGTTTTTATCGCCGAGGATGAGGCTGCCGCTGCGACGCCCGTGCAGCCCGAGCCTACGCCGGCGCCCTCGCCGACACCTGATTCGAATGACGACTCGAGTGACGATGCCAACGATGACAGGATGGATGCGCCCTCGACCGATGCTGACGGTAATGGCTCTGCTGGCGGCACTACCAACGACGGCTCTACCTCGAACGGCTCTGCTGCGGGCGATTCGTCTTCAAGCTCTGTCGGCAATACGGACAGCGACGCTTCTGGTTCGACCGACGCTGACACCTCTAACTCATCTACCGGCTCGAGCGATTCGTCCGTTGGCACCGGCTCTAACAATGGCTCCGGCTCTGATGTAACGCCTGATTCCGATGCTTCCAAGGACGATTCGAATAAGGCGCCGGACGCTCCCGTTGCTTCGCCGGACAAGAAGCCTTCTTTCTCCGAGCAGCTTGGTTCTACGCTGGGTTCTTCGCTGATGGCTGGCGTCAATAACGGCTCGGCCCAGAACAAGGACAACTCTGATCAGGCTTCCACGGAAAAGACCGAAGCCGCAAAGGGCGACTCCAAGGACAAGGCTTCCGAGAAGACCGAATCCGATAAGGGTTCTAGCTCTGAGGAGAAGGACGACAAATCCGCTCAGAAGAAGGACAAGAGCAAAACCGAGGGCGAAAAGAAAAAGACCGAGGACGAAAAGAAACAGTCCGAAGACGACGACAAGAGCGGTGCTGACAACCAGAATCAGGAGCAAAATGACTCCAAAACGGTGACCACCACGACCACGACGACTACAGCTACCAAGTCCTCGGGCGGCAACATGCCCAAGACGGGCGATCTGATTGTGATGGCGAGCCTTGCCAGCGCGAGCTTGGCCACACTGGGCGCTACGTCTATCGTAAGTGGTAAGCATAAGCTCGATCAGCAGAAGAAGGCTTCTGGGGAGGACGGCTCGGAGGAGTAGCCTCTCGGTTGCCAGATAACTAAAGAATCGGGACGGGGTCCGGTGCGAATGCGTCGGGCCCCGTTTTGTTGTGCAACGATTGGTTGTGCCCCCTCACGCCTCTTGTTGCTACCGTTGCCCGATATGTTTGCGCGGTGACATCGGTACATGCGATGCAGTCATTACAATTGGCGTCGTGCTGCGATTTAGGGGGAACGTTTTGGTGTCTGAACAGGCAAATAATGGTTGTGCTGCCGGCTTTGACGTGCGTTTGATTGGCTGTGTCGACGATGCAGTTTTGCCCATTGGCATGCACGACTATGCGGAGGCTCTTGGTTGCTGCACGCTGGTCGACAAGACCATGTTTATTGCCGATGCGTTGGACTGCGACGCGTCCGTTGTGGTGTGCTGTCGACCCGAGGGTTTTGGCAAGAGCATGAACTTGTCGATGCTCAGGGCTTTTCTGGAGCGTCCTGCGGTCGGTCGCGCCGGTCGGAGCTCGTTTGCCGATGCTCAGATTTGGGATGCAGACGGCGGGCGTTATCGGGATGAGTATGCTTGCTATCCGGTGATATCGCTGGACTTTTCTGGCGCTACGAGGCGTGGCCCCGCTGTTGCCGGCGTCGTGCGCGATGTCCTTTCGGGCGAGTGCGCTCGCTTGTTGGCGCTCTTGGGGGCTCCGGATTTAGCTCGAGATAAGGTGCGTCACATCGAACGCGTCGCGCGCGGCGTGGCGAGCGCGGACGAGGTTGACTCGGTGCTCGGTGTGCTCATAGAGCTGCTGGAGATGGCCTGCGATGAGCAGGTTGTATTGCTCGTTGATGGGTACGACGCGGCGTGGTTGGGCCGTGCGAGCGCGAGGGGCGCTTCCGGCGCCGATTCGGCGGATCTATTTGATCGCATGCTTTTCGAGGCCATTGCCACTGCGGGCGATTCGTTGCGGCTGACGTGTCTGATGGGGGAGTGTCCCCGTCCTGCTGAAGTGGCGCTTTCTTTGCATGGCTGCTCGTATTGTCTGACGACGCCGCTTTCGACCTGGTGTGACCGTTGGTTCGGCTTTTCGGATGCCGAGGTCCAGGCTCTGTTGAATCATGCTGGGCGCGAGGAATACCTTGATGATGCGCGTGAATGGCTCGAGGGGTATCGGTTTGGCAGGGCCTATTGCTCGAGTCCAGAGCGCGTGATCGGTTTTCTGGACCGAGGCTGCACGGCGCCTGTGCGTGCCGATCTGTATGGATATGCCGATTGCCTGAGTAGGGTAGTTGCCGGGTGGAATCTCGACCGCCTTTCGGTCTTCTTTGATTTGCTCGAGGCCCATGGGTGCGCTGAGGTCTCGCTTTGTTTGGGCACTGCAGAGCCAGATGTCTCGCCTGACGATGGCATGTGGACAGCGCTGTATCTGTCCGGTTTTCTCACGACGGATATGACTGAGGAGCCAGAGCACGGCAATCGCCTCCGTGCTTTGCGATTGCCCAATAACGAGCTTCGACAGGCCTTGCGTCTAGTGATTGTTGAGTGGTTTGAGTGCGCTGCCGAAGACATTCGAGACGTCGATGCGTTTCGCGACGGGCTGTGCCGTGGGAACGAGGATACCGTGAGGCGGGCGCTAAGCCGCATCCTGGGGGATGCGGGAATCGGTGAGACCGACCCAGATAAGTCGCTGCCATATCATCTGCTCTTGCAGGGGCTCTGCTTTGGCTTACCGGGCTATGCCAATCCTGCCTCGAGGCGAAAGTGTGGCGCAGGTCGCTGGGACATCCAGGTTTTCCCTACGGGTGCTGTGTTCGACGTAGCAGATACGATTGGCATGCTGGACGAGCGCCCGCTGATAACGATTAACTTGATGTATGACCCCGATGTGGATGCGCTAGGGTTGGAATTGCTGGCCGTGCAGTCGCTACTCGACATAGAGCGCGACGGCATCGACGAAATCCGTGTACCGCGCCCCGGCGTGGGTCGCATGCGCTGGGGGTTCGGTTTTGATGGGCAGCATGTGGCTACGGTGTGCCAGCGGCTTTAAGCGCCGAGGTGTTTCCGGCTTCCGTTACTCGGTGTCCTTCATGGGCGGCATGGGCTTCCAGTCGGGGTCCTTGATGATCTTGCGGGCGTCCTTCATGCCACGGCGCAGCGCCGGAATACCGGTCTTAAAGCATTTGTCGACCGCAGCCAAGCGGATGAACTCTTTGCAGAAGGTCGCGGCGTTGCCCAGACGGAACAGCACGGGGTGATAGTCGCCGTAAATCTGCATGTAGCGGGCCAGATAGCCGCGGTTGCGCATGATGTAGTAACGGTTGGTGTCGCTCGTGGAGTTGAGTTGGCGCTTACCGGCGATGTCCCAGTTAGAGACAGCGCGGGCACGCTTGAGCACCACGTCGGCAACAACGGCGGCGGGGAAGTGTTGGCTGGCTACGTAGCCGTAGCAGGCATCGTCGCCGTAGATGAAGAAGCGCGCGTCAGGCAGGCCAATCTTGTCGACCACGCGGCGCGAGAACATGCCGCCCTCAAAGCACAGCTGGTTCATGGCGCGATAGCCCTCGGGGCCTAAATCCCACTTGGCGACGGGGTTGGGAATGCCGAGCGAAAGGATGAGCTGGTACTGCCAAAAGAAGGCGCCGCCGTCAAAGTCCAGGCGCGAACCCTGGATGACGTCGTAGCGGTCGGTCCACTTGGCCAAGCGCTCGATGCCTTCGGGGATGACGAGCACGTCGTCGTCCATGACCCAGAACCACTGGGCCCCCAAGTCGTAGGCGCATTTAGTGCCGGCGGAGAAGCCGCCCGCACCGCCGCCGTTTTCGAGCTGCGGGGCGTAGATGACACGGTCGGTGCCGCCCTGCGCGTCGGGCTGCTCGGTGTCGATGCCCCACAGGTTGGCCAGGCGCTCGTTGAATGCGGTGCACATGGCCTCGGTCTCGCGCGAATTCTCGTTATCGACAATCACGATGCGCCAGGGCGTTGCCGTAAGATCGGTCATGGAGTCGAACAAGTTGGCCAGGAGTTCCTGGCGCTTGTACGTAACGACGACGATGGCGAGCTTGTCGATGGGGGCGGGAAGGGTTGAAGGCATGGGGCAATATATCCTTTCACGCGCGGCGGGCGAGTGCTGCGCGGAAGCTATCGAATACGTCCTTGGGACTGTCCTATTGTAAAGGCTCGGCGCACCTTGGCGGCAAGCTTTGAATAAAACGCAGGAACCTGCCATGGGCCCGCCGCATGACGTGGGGCTGCTTTGCCCGCAAGAGGCTCCATAGATTATATAAACGCCCGCTGGCGCGCTGACCCTTTGATACCATGAAACGACAGGTATTTCCTAAGGAGCACATTTGTCTACTAACGCCTCTGGCAGCCCTGTTCTGTCGCTGCTTATTCCCATTTACAATGTTCAGCGCTACCTGCGCGAGTGCCTCGATTCCGCCCTGGCGCAGACGCTCAAGGATATTGAGATCATCTGCATTAACGACGGGTCGACCGACAACTCGCCGGCGATTATCCGCGAGTATATGGAGCGCGATGGGCGCGTCAAGATGATCGACAAGGCCAACAGCGGCTACGGCGACTCGATGAACC
>DBEZQF010000067.1:0-3959 GCA_048254795.1 Collinsella sp.
CGATGTCCTGTGCATCGACTCTTCCGAGGGCTTCAGCGAGTGGCAGAAGCGCACCATCGAGTGGATCCGCGCCAACTACGGCGAGGACGTCAAGGTCGGTGCCGGCAACGTCGTCGACGCCGAGGGCTTCCGCTTCCTGGCTGACTGTGGTGCCGATTTCATCAAGGTCGGTATCGGCGGCGGTTCCATCTGCATCACCCGTGAGACCAAGGGTATCGGCCGTGGCCAGGCCACTGCGTTGATCGACGTCTGCCGCGCTCGCGACGAGTACTACGAGGAGACCGGCGTCTACGTGCCCGTGTGCTCCGACGGCGGTATCGTCTACGATTACCATATGACGCTCGCCCTGGCCATGGGTGCTGACTTTATGATGCTGGGTCGCTACTTCGCCCGCTTCGACGAGAGCCCGACCGAGCGCGTCAACGTCAACGGCCAGTACATGAAGGAGTACTGGGGCGAGGGTTCCGCGCGTGCCCGCAACTGGCAGCGCTACGATCTGGGTGGCGCCGCGAAGCTCAGCTTCGTCGAGGGCGTCGACTCCTACGTTCCCTACGCCGGTTCCCTCAAGGACGGTGTGGGCGGAACGCTCTACAAGGTCAAGTCCACGATGTGCAACTGCGGTGCCCTCTCGATCCCCGAGCTCCAGGAAAAGGCACGCCTGACCCTGGTGAGCTCGACCTCCATCGTCGAAGGCGGCGCCCACGACGTAGTCGTGAAGGACTCCCAGCAAAGCGTCAGCTACCGCTAAGCGGCTTTCCCAAGCACCGCACCTTGCCGTTCAAACCATCGCTCGCGTACCAAAGTACGCGGCGCTCCTCTTTCACGGCAATCTGCGGCACCTGGTAAACCCGATCATGCTTGGGCGGGTAACAATTAGCGGTTGATTCACAACCACGTTATTTAGATAAAGCGAGATGCCTGCAAGTCGCAGGCATCTCGCTTGTCGTATTTGCTATCATCAGTCAAGTTAACCTTAGGGTCGGTCGGCTTAGCTTTGTTTGCTACAAGTTCCGCACGCAAAGAAGAGCACTTAATGTGCTCTTCGTCTTGCGCAGGACTGTCCGCAGTAGCGAATAAAGCTAAGCCGACCGACCCCAGCTAAGATTAAAGGAGCTGATATGTGCGATTGCACAGATCATAAGGACGAGATCCCTGCCTACGACGCGCAGGCCATTGAGTCCCGGTGGGTGAAGGCCTGGGAGGACTCCAACCTCTTTGCCGTCGACACCGACGACAGCAAGCCCAAGAAGTATGTGCTCGAGATGTTCCCGTATCCGTCGGGCGACCTGCACATGGGCCACGCGCGCAACTATACCATCGGCGATGCCATGGCCCGTCAGGCCCGCATGCGCGGCTACGACGTGTTGCATCCCATCGGCTTTGACGCCTTTGGCCTGCCCGCCGAGAACGCCGCCATCAAGCACAATACGCAGGCTGCCGCCTGGACGTATAAGAATATGGACCAAGCGCTCGCCACGATGAAGCGCATGGGCTTCTCCTACGATCTGGATCGCATGGTCAAGACCTGCAGCCCCGACTACTACCGCTGGGGTCAGTGGATCTTTGAGAAGCTGTGGGAAAAGGGCCTGGTCTACCGCAAGAAGAACCCGGTCAACTGGTGTCCTAACTGCAAGACCGTTCTGGCCAACGAGCAGGTCACCGAGGGTAAGTGCTGGCGCTGCGGCACCGAGCCCGAGAAGCGCGACCTGGAGCAGTGGTACTTCAAGATCACCGAGTACTCCCAGGAGCTGCTCGACGACCTGGAGAAGCTCCCCGGCTGGCCCGAGCGCGTCAAGCAGATGCAGGCCAACTGGATCGGTCGCTCCGAGGGCGCCGAGGTCGACTTTACCCTGTGCGACCAGGATGGCGAGCCCATCGAGGGCGATGAGGGCAAGATCACCGTCTTCACCACGCGTGCCGATACCCTTTTTGGCGTCTCCTTCTTTGTCCTGGCTCCCGAGTACGCCGGCCTGCACGAGCTCGTCGAGGGTACGGAGTACGAGGAGGCCGTCACCAAGATCGTCGAGGACTCCAAGCATATCTCTGCCGTCGAGCGTGCCCAAGGCACCCTCGAGAAGCACGGTGCCTTCACGGGCCGCTATGTGGTAAATCCCGTCAACGGCGAGAAGGTCCCCGTGTGGGTTGCCGATTATGTCGTTGCCGACTACGGCACCGGTGCCGTCATGGCCGTTCCCTGCGGCGACCAGCGCGATTTTGAGTTCGCCCGCAAGTACGACCTGCCGATCGTACCGATCATCCTGGACGATGACGATCGCGCTGCCGTCGAGGCCAGCGGCGAGACCATCGATACCTTCCATGCCGAGACCGTCGACTGGGATTGCGCCCACGCTGCCGAGGGCACGCTCGTCCAGTCCGGCAAGTACACCGGCATGCGCGGCGGCAAGCACTCCGAGGGCGAGGCTGCGATCGTGGCCGACCTCGAGGCCATGGGCTGCGGTCGTCGCAAGGTCGAGTTCCGTCTGCGCGACTGGCTCATTTCCCGTCAGCGCTATTGGGGCAACCCCATCCCGGCCATCCACTGCGAGCACTGCGGTATCGTGCCCGTGCCCGAGGATCAGCTGCCGGTGACGCTGCCCGAGAACCTGGACCTGGGCGCCGGCGAAACCCTTGCCGAGTGCAAGGACTTCTACGAGACCACCTGCCCGGTCTGCGGCCGCCCGGCCAAGCGCGAGACCGATACCATGGATACCTTTACCTGCTCCAGCTGGTATTACCTGCGCTATACCGACCCGCACAACACCGAGCTGCCCTTCTCCCGCGAGGCGGCAGACCGTTGGATGCCCGTCGATAACTACATCGGCGGCATCGAGCACGCCATTCTGCACCTGCTCTACAGCCGCTTCTTTACCAAGGCCCTGCGCGACCTTGGCCTGCTGAGCGTGGACGAGCCCTTCACCAACCTGCTGTGCCAGGGCATGGTCAAGGACGAGAACGGCGACACCATGTCCAAGTCCAAGGGCAATGTCGTGCCCCCGAGCTCGGTCATCGAGCCCTACGGTGCCGACACCATGCGTTTGGCGATCCTGTTTATCGCCCCGCCCGAGAAGGACTTCGACTGGGATCCCAAGGCCGTCGAGGGCGCCAACCGCTTTATCAAGCGCGCCTGGCGTATCGTTTGGCAGCTCGTCCAGTCCGGTGACGCCAACGTGGCCTTCGACAAGTCCGCGCTCGACGAGGTTGCGATGAAGCTCTATCGCGAGCGTCACCGCACCATCGCCAAGTGCACTGAGGACTTCGACCGCGGCCAGTTCAACACCGCGATCTCGGCCGTCATGGAGCTCGTCAACGCGGCGAGCGCCTACCTCAACGCCACCGAGGGTACCGCCCGCGACAAGGCGCTGTGCTACGGCGTGGCCAAGGACATCGTGAGCGTCCTTGCCCCCATCTGCCCGTTCTGGGCCGACGAGCTGTGGCACGAGGCGCTCGGCTGCGAGGGCAACGCCTACACCGCCGCCTGGCCCGATTTCGACCTGGCCGAGTCCGTTGAGGACACGGTGCAGATCGTGGTCCAGGTGCTCGGCAAGGTCCGCGGCCGCGTCGACGTTGCCCGCGATGCCTCCAATGAGGATATGCAGGCTGCCGCCGAGGCCGCCGTCGCCAAGTGGCTCGACGGCAAGACGGTCGTCAAGGCCATCTGCGTGCCCGGCAAGCTGGTCAACCTGGTGGTCAAGTAAGCATTGCGCGCCTAGCTGACGCATAAAAGACGAGGGGCGATCCGGTTGGGTCGTCCCTCGTTTTTCATGTACCTGTCCTGATGTCTGCGGTCAATTGTCCTATTCTTGTGGAGAAGCTGTGCGCACGCTGACCTGCAGATTCGTACTGTGCTTGCACGTTTCCGCAGCTATTGGTATAGTTTGCTTGCAAATGAAGTTGTAATTGAAAGAAGTGGGGTTTCGGCCCCGCTTCTTTTTTGTATGGATGGAGGTGCCGCAATGGTC
>DBEZQF010000068.1:0-1166 GCA_048254795.1 Collinsella sp.
AACACGATGAAGGAGCAGGGTGATGAGGACGCCATCACCGACGCTTTCTTCCAGGATCTCGCCTTCGGTACTGCCGGCCTTCGCGGCACTATCGGTGCGGGCACTAACCGTATGAATATCTATACGGTCGGTCGTGCGACCCAGGGATTTGCTGACTACCTCAATGCGACCTTCGAGCATCCGACGGTCGCCATCGCTCGTGATAGCCGCAATAAAGGTGAGCTGTTCGTCAAGACGACGGCTGCCATTCTTGCAGCAAACGGCGTGACTGCCCTCGTGTATCCCAAGATTTCTCCCGTGCCGACGCTCTCCTGGGCCGTCCGCGACCTTAAGTGCTCCGGTGGCATTTGCATGACCGCTAGTCATAATCCGGCGCCTTATAACGGCTATAAGGCCTATGGTCCCGACGGCTGCCAGATCACCAGCGAGGCCGCCGATGCAATTTCTAAGGCTATCGCCGAGACCGATACGTTCACCGGCGTGAAGTCCATGGACTTCGATGAGGCTCTTGAGCAGGGTCTGGTCAAATGGATCGATGACTCGTGCCTCGAGCGTTATTACGACGCCGTTCTCGCCCGCGGCGTGACTAACCTTTCTGCCGAGGAGATCGCTAGCGCTCCGCTTAAGCTCGTCTACACTCCGCTCAACGGCACTGGCCTCATTCCTGTTACGACGGTGCTCGAGCGCGCTGGCATCACCGATGTCGCGGTTGTTCCCGAGCAGAAGGAGCCTAACGGCGATTTCCCGACCTGCCCGTATCCTAACCCCGAGATCCGTCAGGCCATGCAGAAGGGCATCGATCTCTGCGAGCAGGTTCACCCTGATTTGCTGCTTGCAACCGATCCCGACGCCGACCGTGTTGGCGTTGCCGTTAAGAATGGCGATGACTATCTGCTGCTGACCGGCAATGAGATGGGCGTTCTGTTGCTTGACTATATCTGCAAGACCCGCGCTGCTCGCGGTGAGGACCTCACTAAGAAGGTTGCTGTCACTACTATCGTTTCTTCCGCCATGGCTGACGCTCTGGCCGACGAGTACGGTTTTGAGCTCCGCCGCTGCCTGACGGGCTTCAAGTACATCGGCGACATCATTACTTCTCTTTCCGATGCTGGCGAGGTCGATCGCTTTATCTTCGGTTTTGAGGAGAGCTACGGCTATCTGGCCGG
>DBEZQF010000069.1:0-4391 GCA_048254795.1 Collinsella sp.
TCGTCCTCTTTTTGCTGGGTCTCCGACTCCGCTTGGGTGGGGCCGCGGAACAGCTGGAATCCCTCAAACGCAATGACGCCGAGCAGGGCAATGATAATGGCGATAAAGGCAACCTTGACTGCCTGCGGAAATTCCGAGAAACGCAGCTCCTTTTCCTCGGCGTAATAATCGGCGAAGCGCTCTTCGCCCGTGCTTTTGGTATATGCCGGCGCGGACGCGGCCTCCGGGTCATATTCCGGTGCAGGCGTGGCAGCGTACGGATCGTTGAGATAATCGCTCGATGCGGTGCCATAATCCTCGGTCTCGATGCGACCGGTGCCAGCATAGCCATCGGAATAATCGGAATATGCCGCACCGCCCTCATAGTCCGCGGCGCTCGTGTTGGCGGCAAAAAGCGGGTTAACTGGAACATCGAGCGCCGGCATGCCGGTAGAGGTCTCATCCAGATCGGCTGCAGCCCAGGAATCGTGGGCAACCTGATGGGCGACGGGCTCATCGAGCCTTGTGACCGGAGGCTTGCGTGCCGCAGGAACGGGCAACTGCTGGGCGCTGTACATAACGGTGCTGTCGGCCGATTTGCCCTGCGTCGCCGCAGCGAGAAATGCCGCCGTCTCGGACGGGTCGTTTGCGGGGCGGGGAGCGGTCGTGGGCGCCGAAGTGGGTGCGGGCGTAGGCGCGGGCGTCGAAACAGGCGACTGCGCAGGAGTCGGCGCAGGTGCGGACTTAGGCGCAAGTGCGGGATTGGGGCTTGACGGGCGAGCCCCGCCGCCGCCCATGAGTTCGTCGGCGGTCCACGGGCGATCGTCCATCACGTCGTCAAGGCTCAGCGAAAACAGGTCGTCTTCACCCTCATCGAACATGCGGTGCACATGTCCACCAATTGCCGGAATCAATCCGCGACCGGTGCATGATGCCTTGCTCAACGCCATTCTGTTCCATCCTTTCGAAATACTAATGACATCGATTATATGGAACTTCCCAAGCGGCTCGGTCTTGGATTCGCGCTTTCCAGAACTCGCGCCCAAAAGGGGAGGGGCAATCTAGGCGAGTGCCTACTTGTCGCCGGCCGCCGCCTTGGCCTCATTGAGGTAGCTATAGAAGCTGTATTTGGAGATGCCAAAGAACTCGCAGGCGCGCTCGCTCGACTTGGAAATGAGGAAGGCGCCGCGACGGTCGAGGTAGCCAATGGCACGAATGCGCTCGTCTTTGGTCATGAGCGCCGCGGGCTTGCCCACAAACTGCTCGCACTCGTGCAGCAGGTCCTCGAGCAGGTCGCCGATGTTCTTGGTGATGGGCTCGGGCTCGGTATAGCCCGTGCCGCCGGTGCCGGTAAAGGCGTCGAGCGAACGCTCAAAAGCCTTCATGAGCGTAATGTCAAAGTTGATGCCCAAAATGCCGACGGGCTTGCCCTCGTCGTTGCGGATAAAGATCGTCGACGATTTGAGCAGCTTACCGTCGGTGGTTTTAGTGAGGTATGGCTCGCGGTCGTGTACATCGGTGGCGCCCTCGTGCATGGACTCAAACACGATATGGCTGGGGCCGTCACCCAGTTTGCGCCCGCTGACGTGGCCGTTTTCGATCACTACGATGGAGTGGTCTACGTCCTCGGTCTCCAGATCGTGGACGACGACTTCGCAGTTGGGGCCAAATTGGAGCGCCAGGCCGTGTGCGAGGCGCTTGTAAAACTCAATCTGTGCGGGGGTCATGGGTACCTTCCTAAAAATTAGTTTGGGCTCACTGTGCCATAAACCACACCTGTTCGCAAATAACGAAAGCGTCGCTGCGTTGTGTGACCGTTCGGCGGCGAAAAAGTACCGATTACGGCAACAAACAATTCGTTAGGTATGCCAATCAAAAAGTGTGATAGAACATTACTAACAAACTTTTTGTTTGGCATCCACATAAAAGTTCAGCCGTGTGAATGGGATCGGGCTGAAACGCGTATGCGGGGGCCGGCAAGAGAGGACTTAAGGAGTTCACCGTATGGCCGATAAGATCCAGTGGGCGGGCAACACGATGCCCAAGAGCGATGACAAGCACTTGGGAATCATGAGTCTCGACCACGTGAAGAAGGCCCGTGCCTTCCACCAGTCGTTCCCTCAATATACCGTCACCCCGCTTGCCCGCCTGGACGGCCAGGCTGCGCGTCTGGGTCTGTCCAACCTGTGCGTTAAGGACGAGAGCTATCGCTTTGGCCTCAACGCCTTTAAGGTTCTGGGCGGCTCGTTTGCCATGGCCAACTACATTGCCGACGAGACCGGCAAGGACGTTGCCGACTGCACCTTCGATTACCTGACCTCCGATCAGCTTGCCAAGGACTTTGGCCAGGCTACCTTCTTTACCGCCACCGACGGCAACCATGGTCGCGGCGTGGCATGGGCTGCCAACAAGCTCGGCCAGAAGGCCGTCGTGCACATGCCCAAGGGTTCTACCAAGCCCCGCTTCGATAACATCGCCGCCGAGGGCGCCACGGTGACCATCGAAGAGGTCAACTACGACGAGTGCGTGCGCATGGCCGCCGCCGAGGCTGACGCCTGCGAGCGCGGCGTAATCGTTCAGGACACCGCCTGGGAGGGCTACGAGAAGATCCCGTCCTGGATCATGGAGGGTTACGGCACCATGGCTTCCGAGGCTGCCGAGCAGCTGCGCGAGATGGCCATCAACCGCCCGACGCACGTGTTTGTCCAGGCTGGCGTGGGTTCGCTCGCCGGCGCCGTGGTGGGCTACTTCACCAACCTGTATCCCGATAACCCGCCCACCTTCGTCGTGGTCGAGTGCGCGCCTGCCGCCTGCCTGTACAAGGGCGCTGCCGCCGGCGACGGCGATCCGCGCATCGTGGACGGTGACATGCCCTCCATCATGGCCGGTCTGTGCTGCGGCGAGCCCAACATCCTGGGCTGGGATATCCTGCGCAACCATGCCACCGCCTTCGTGTCCTGCCCCGACTGGGTCACCGCTCGCGGCATGCGCACCCTGGGCGCTCCCGAGAAGGGCGACCCGCGCGTCATCTCCGGCGAGTCCGGCGCTGTGACCACCGGCCTGGTCGAGACCCTCATGCTCGATCCCGAGTACGCCGTGCTCAAGGAACTCATCGGCCTGGACAAGACGAGCTCCGTGCTCTGCTTCTCCACCGAGGGCGACACGGACCCCGACCAGTATCGTCGAATTGTTTGGGAAGGCGAATATCCCACTTGCTAATCGTTGGGGCGGAGTAAATAGGTATCGCTCCGCCACCTCACAGGTAGATTCCTTCGTTTGAAAGGTTATGAACAATGGCTAAAGAACTCGATTTCGACGCTATCAAGGCTGCTGCTGAGTCCCATCGTGCTGATATGACTCGCTTCCTGCGCGCTATGATCTCCCATCCCTCTGAGTCCTGCGAGGAGGGTGAGGTTGTTGCCTGCATCAAGGCCGAGATGGAGAGCCTTGGCTATGACGAGGTCAAGGTCGACGGCCTGGGCAATGTCATGGGCTTTATGGGCGAGGGCGACAAGATCATCGCCATCGACAGCCACATCGACACCGTGGGCATCGGCAACATCAACAACTGGGAGGCCGATCCCTACACCGGCTATGAGACCGAGGACATCATCTTCGGCCGGGGCGGCAGCGACCAGGAGGGCGGCATGGCCTCCGCCGTGTACGGCGCCAAGATCATGAAGGATCTGGGCCTGATCCCCGCCGGCTACAAGATCATGGTGGTGGGTTCCGTCCAGGAAGAGGACTGCGACGGCATGTGCTGGCAGTACATCGTCAACAAGGACTTCCAGGGTCCCGAGGACGCCCGGGGCAAGATCGAGTTCGTGGTGTCCACCGAGCCCACCGACGGCGGCATCTACCGGGGCCACCGGGGCCGGATGGAGATCCGGGTGGACGTGAAGGGCATCAGCTGCCACGGCAGTGCCCCGGAGCGGGGCGACAACGCCATCTACAAGATGGCTGACATCCTCCAGGACGTCCGGGCCCTGAATGAGAGCGGCGACGGCCCCTCCAACCGGGTCAAGGGCCTGGTGAAGATGCTGAACCCCGAATTCAACCCCGCGCACTATGAGGATGCCCAGTTCCTGGGCCGGGGCACCTGCACCGTCAGCCAGATCTTCTACACCTCTCCCTCCCGCTGCGCGGTGGCGGACTCCTGCGCCATCTCCATCGACCGCCGCATGACCGCCGGCGAGACCTGGGACTCCTGCCTGGAGGAGATCCGGCAGCTGCCCGCCGTGAAGAAGTACGGCGACGATGTGAAGGTCTCCATGTACATGTATGACCGGCCCGCCTGGACCGGCGAGGTCTATGAGACCGAGTGCTTCTTCCCCACCTGGATCAACAAGGAGAGCGCCGCCCACGTCCAGGCGCTGGTGGACGCCCACCACGCCCTGTGGGGTGACAAGCGC
>DBEZQF010000070.1:0-14497 GCA_048254795.1 Collinsella sp.
CTTGTCCATGTTGGCCTGGATCTTAAACACAAAGCCGCTAAAGTCGTCGCGGCAGGGATCGACCGGTTCGCTGGTGAGCGTATCGGTATAGGCGCGCGGCGTCGGGGCCAGACGCAGGAACTCCTTGAGAAAGGGCTCCACGCCAAAGTTGGTAAGCGCCGAGCCAAAGAACGCCGGGCTCAGCTTGCCGCAGGCCACGGCATCCAAGTCGAGCTCGTCGCCGGCGCCATCGAGCAGCTCGATGTCGTCCATCAGGTTCTTATGGTTTTCCTCGCCGATGAGCTCGTCCATGGAAGGATCGCCCAACTCGGCTTCGACCTCGGCGACCTTCTTGGTGGCGTTGGCGTGGCCGTCGCCCTCAAAGGCAATGACGTGACGAGTCTGACGATCGAACACGCCACGGAAGTTGCGGCCGCTGCCGATCGGCCAGTTCATGGGATACGTATTGATGCCCAGGACATTCTCGATCTCTTCCATGAGCTCAAACGGATCGCGAGCCTCGTGGTCGAGCTTGTTCACAAAGGTGAAGATGGGAATGTGACGCAGTGTGCAGACCTTAAAGAGCTTTTTGGTCTGGGCCTCGACGCCCTTGGCGCCGTCGATGACCATGACTGCGGCGTCAGCGGCCATAAGGGTACGGTAGGTATCCTCCGAGAAGTCCTGGTGGCCGGGGGTATCGAGGATGTTGACGCAGGCGCCGTTGTAAGTGAACTGCAGCACCGAGGAGGTGACGGAAATGCCGCGCTCCTTCTCGATGTCCATCCAGTCCGAGACGGCATGCTTGGCCGAGCTCTTGCCCTTGACCGAGCCGGCAGTCTGGATGCTGCCGGTATAGAGCAGCAGCTTCTCGGTAAGTGTGGTCTTACCGGCGTCCGGGTGGCTGATGATCGCGAATGTGCGGCGCGACGAGATTTCATCCGACAGGCTTGCCATGCGGATCCTTTCTTGCATTGAGTGCATTACGTCGTTGTAACCGCACTATTATGAAGCCTAATCGGGTAGCCCGCAACCTGCGGGTTTAACCGCCTTTCGGCTCGTTTCAGCTCGTTCAATCCGGGTCGGAAACCTTGGAAGGGTTGCAAAAAGGTTGCCCGTGCTCGACAGCCGAGCCGCACTCGCAGGCAGCATCAAGGGCATCAGCAACATCCCTGTTCGCGGTCGCGTACAGGTGTCCGTAGGTGCCTAACGTGGTCTTTACGTCCTCATGTCCCAGCCTGTCGCGGATAGCTAGGGCGTTGACTCCAAGACTAATCAGGTACGCCGCGTGCGAGTGGCGCAGCGCGTGGACGCGGATACGGTGAACGCCAGCGGCGCGGGCGTGGCGCTCGATAATATGCTTGACAGTATGTTTGTTCAGCGGGTTGCCGCACCAGCTCAAAACAAACTCGCTCGATATGTTCGCCGCCTGCACATCGTGCCAGCGCTCCAACCACCCGACCGTGACGGAGTCGAGCGCGATAACGCGCTTGCCAGCTTTCGTTTTCGGCGGGGTAAGTTTCCAGTCATGCGCATTTCGGTAGCTCATGGAATACCCCACGGACAGCGTGCGTGCGCCAAAGTCGATAGCAGACCATTTGAGGGCTTGGGCTTCACCGACCCTAAGACCCGTCATATAGAGCAGATACACGCACATAAAGCCGAAAAGCCCGTAATAGTCGGAAGTATCGAAGCTCGCAATAACGCGGTCGAACTCGTCTTTCGTCCAGAAATCAACTTCCCTACGGGGCTTGGGGATGTTGCCCACGGTTCGGGCGGGGTTGCGCTGCAACAGCCCGAGCTTCACGGCAAGGTCGAGAACCATAGCGAAATGGCAGAAAACCAAACGCGCGTAGGCGGGAGAGTACCCCGACACAAGCTCGTTCTGCCACCGCTTGAGCGCGGGCGCGTCAATATCGCGCAGCCGACAGCGATCCCACCGCGCGAAATGCTTTCCCGCCATACACATACGCTCCCGAAACGTGCTTTCGCGAACCCTCGCCCTGAACTCGGGAACGAAATAGGTACGGTTGAACTCGCCGAAACTCATTGTCGAGTTGACCTTTACGGCAGTCTTGGAGAAGTCAGCCATATACGCATCGTAGGCGGCTTTCGCGTCCTTCTGGGTCTTGTAGCCACGCCCCCAGTGACGCACGCGCTTACCCTCGGCATCGGTGCCGAGGTTAGCCACGAAATACCACGAGCCGTTACGGTTGTCGCGGTAGACGTTACTCACCTTCGGCATCGTGCGCCCCCACGGGGTCAACGCCGATAATATCGGCAACGGCGGCGGCAGGGACGCGCCCCACCTTGCGGGAGCCGTAGAACCCGAAGCCGCGCGACACCATGAGCCGCTTGGCGGCTCGGATTATGTCGGCAGACTTGGAGGGCGTGAAGCCCAACGCGATTAAATCGGTCTTATCGACCATCACACAGCTAGCCATAGGCTACCAGTCCTTCCCTATCTTCGTGTACCGAACCTTTCGCGGGGCGTATCCACCGCCCTCACTGTAAAGGTCTGGTATCAATTGGTCGTATTCCTTCGTGAAAGCCACCGAATAGCCCTCGAACGAAAGAGGTTCGAGCGTGGTAAAACGCTCTTCCACGGGCTGAATAAGGTTCTGACTGCGGAAGAACTTCTTCTGCTTGTAGGAACCCTCGTCAACGTCTTTGCTGAAATACTTGGAGATATAGCGACCAACGTTCATACGCTGGTCAACGTCAACGCGGTTAATCTTGACGAAACCGTGACCCCACACCTCGCGCAGCTCGGACAGCCTGATATACGGCAGACCGAACAGGACAACGTGGTAATGGATAGCCCCGCGTTTCTGGGCTTCCCACACAGCCAGATAGCGCACTTTCGTCTTATCCGTTCCATACACTCGGCGGTTAAGGCGCTTGATAAACTTGCGAAACTCGCGGTTGCAATATTTAATATCGGTTACGTTATCTGCGAACGTGAGCGTGAGGAACTTGGTCGAATCATCGAAATTGCAGTCGATAAGGCGGGCTATCTCCCATCGAACGCCCCTGTAGTGCCTTTGCCGCCGTTTCGCGGCATCGTAGTAGGCGGCTGCATCGCGGTTGCGCTCGCGTTCGCTTTCATCTTCTGAATCATCATCGCGGCGGGCTTCTGGGTTCATGCGCCCAGCGGGAGCCGAATACTCCCAAACCTCAATCGTTGTGGGCGTCTCGATGGTCTTGACCCATTCGAGCGCCAACTGGTATATACCACCTTCCGCACATCCGCGAAAAACTTGGGTTCACCAGCGGGAACCGCCCAAAACGGGCGAACTTCCGCGGACAGATGTTGACATATATATCAAGTAAAGTACGGTCGGGCTTCGCCCTCCCCGCCACGGGTTCGGGGTCGCTCCGCTCGGCTGGCGCGTCCCGCGCCGCCGACCCCGCCCCCGTGGCGCTATACCCTATGCGTCTTGAATATCTGCGGGCTTCTCGGCGGTTTCGCCCTCGGGGTTCACGGGAGATACCCCGTTACGGCGCTGAGCGGCGATATAAAGCCGTTTCAGCTCTTTCGGGTAGTCGACCTTCGAGTAGTCCGCAAACGGGGCTTTAAAAGGTCTTGGAGCGTCCCAGCCGTCAAGCATGATATAGCCCGTGCCCTTTTCCTCGATGGGCGCGGCATCGACCGAGCAGCCGAAAGCCATCTGGTAGCCCTCGCGGGACAGCGTGCCGAGGGACACGCGAGCGCCCAAGTTGTCGCGTATGTCGGTCGATATGGTATCGGCGCGGGGCTGCTGCATAGCCAGAATCACGAACACGTTAGCGGCGCGAGCTTTCAGAACAAGCTGGGTCAGGTTGTCCCAGACCTCGGCAAACGTCTTTTTGTCCGCGCCAGCCTTGAACGCCGCAACCTCATCGAATATCAGGAACACGGGGTTAAGCCCGTAGGTAAAGGCGTTGGCACCGAAACGGAACCGCTCGGGGTCTTGCATGTACTCGTAGCGCCTATCCATTTCCTCCCTGCACAGGCGCACGACCTTGGCAATCTGGGCGGGTGAAACGCCCACGCGGTCGGAGCCTATGACATGCGAGAGCGAAGCCAGCTCGGCGTTCTTGGGGTCGCAGATATACACCTCACCCGCGAAGCCGCGTGAGTTGCCCAGACGCAGGAACTCGGCTATCAGGTAGTAGATGAACGTGGACTTGCCGCCGCCAGTGCCGCCGGCTATGAGCATATGGGGCAGGTGTGCGAAGTTCCACGACAACTCACCCGTCAGCGGTATCGCATCGAGCCGACCCGTAGGCTCGGAGGACAGCAGGCGGGGAACGGCTTGGATACGGGTATCCTCGACAACGCGGTACACGTAGTCCCAAGAAGCTATGCCATGCGTCTTAGATTCAAGCCTACAGCCCAAGGCGGCACCCAGACCGAGCTTATCCAACTCCCCCGTCCGCCTGCACCACTCGGCATCATCGAGGGCGCGGACGGTGAGGGTCGAGCCGCGGGAGTAGACGCGGACGCGCATACCCGAGACGCGGGCGGTCTTGCCGCTCTTTGTGTCCACGACTTCCTCGCGGTAGAGCTTGGCATCGTTGAGGAAAGCCGAGACGGGAATCACAGCCCAAGCGCAGGGGTAGAGCCTGACATTGAAGCCTACAGCCACCAGAAGGAGCCACGCGCCGAGGGCGATCGAGAGCGCGGCGGGGACGAGCAGCGGCAGGAAGATAAAGCTCCTGCACACGAACGAGAGCAGCAGATAGGCGATGAAGAACGGCAGGAAGGAGCTTATGCCGAGCAGGAGGGCGGGGAGCAGGGCGGGAACTAGGGGCTTGCGAGCGCTCACCAGAACGCCGCGCTCCAAACGCCTATCGTCACGGGCATCGAGACGGGCGGCGAGCGGCAGGAAGAACCGCGACACCCAGCGGTTAGAGGTCAGGAAGTCATACAGCACGGGAGACACCCCCGAAGCGGGTAAAGACGGCACGGGAGCCGTCAGGGTAAACGGAAGTGACGGAGAGGGAGAGCGCAGTACCGTCACGCAGGGCGGGTGCGACCTCGTAGGCGCACCAGAGGGCTACGGGTTCGCCGTCCGAACCGACCTCGACACCGTGACCGACAAAGGAGCCGAGGGCGGGGCGACCGCCGACCGAAGCGGAGGTGACGGAAAGGGACGCGGCATCGGGCGAGGACACCGCGAAAAGCAGGGCGGGGGTCTTGCCGTCAGAAGGGACTAGGCGCAGCGAGAGAGCGGAGCCGTCCGAGGACTCGAACCTATCGAACTCGCGGGCGTTGACGGGTACGGCGGCGCTACCCCGAACCCAGGGCGCACAGCACTCGAAGGGCGGGAGGGTCGCAGGCGGGACGGCGGCGCTAATGCGGGCAGTCTCGGAGACGAGCCAGCCGAGGACGAGGGCATAGAGAACCAAGACGAAGCAGAACAGGGCGCGGAGCGTCTTGCACACGGGAACCGCCCCCTAGTGGTAGAACGAGACGGGGTTGCCAGCCATAGCCGACAGAACCCAGAGGACGAGGGCGAGCAGCAGAATCAGCTGGGTAGTCTGGACACCGCGAGCGAGCGAGGGCATACGGTGGCTAGCGAGCCAGTCAGGGAGGAAAAACCAGACATTCGAGAGCGTTGCAACTATTCCCTTAAAGAGGGCGATAAAATAAGCCATAGTAACGGCTCCTTAATCGTAAACGGGTTCAGTTGAAAGAGAGCCGCCCCGCGCTCGGGATTGGCGTTTTGAGACGCGGGGCGGTAGCTGGAATTAGCAGCGGTCAGGGGGTCGTTACTCCTTGCCGCGCGGCTGGTTAGCCAGTCGCGCGGCATCAGCGGACGCGGTGACGGCGATACGACCGTTACGACCGACATAGGGGCGGGCGTTGAGGTTCGTAAAGACCACCTCGGTACCCGTGGGAATCTCGTCCTCGGGGTCGAACAGCAGGGCGGGAGCGCCCTCGACCAGCACGTTTAAATGCTCATAGCCGTTGGCGAGGTCAACCACATCGAAGCGGGTACCGCTGATGGTATCGGTGCGCTGATTAGTGGCGCGGTCGTACTCGTAGGCAATCGAGTTGCCAGCGAGGAAGAAACGGTGACCGTTCAGGTCGAGCTTGTAAGCCATGATGAATAGCCCTTTCTAGGCGATAGCGAAGGAATACGTAACGTTGCCAGTGACGGAATCGGAGTACCAAACGTCCTGCTGGGTGGACAAGGTGTCGGTGGAATCGGAGCCGTTGATATGCAGCACGCCCTCGTTATCGTTCGTGCCATTGCTAATATCCTTGGCGCTGAACTCGGTCTTGCCCTGCGTGACGCTCAACATATAGGGCGCTTGGTGACGGTCGGTAGTGGCGTGTGCCGTGACCTTCTTGCCGTTGCCGATGATTCCAGCGACATTGACCTTATACTTGGCGCTGATGGTGTTAGAGCCTGCCGAGATTCCCTTTACGGAAATCGAGGTGGGCACGGTGACAACATACTTGCCCATAGCGTGCTCGCCGTCTGCCTTGTCTCGCCAAGTACCGTCAGCGGTGAGGGTGACGGGGACGTTGGCGGTAGCGGTACCCTGCTCGGAGCTTTCGACAGCGTTGTCAGCGCCGAGGGTAACGGCAGGGGCGGCGAAAGCCGACAGCGGGGAGCCTAACGCGGCTACCACGGCGAGGGCGGCGGGTGCCAGCTTTACGGCAGTCTTGGGGTTTAACATGATTGTTGCTCCTTTCAAGAGCGGTCTCGTTCCCGCGCCTATCGCGGAAACCTTGCTATGACAACGCTTTCGGAAAAATGATCGAAAGCGGTATCACCTACACACGGTCAGGTTGAAATCGAACGAGGTCGAGCCAGCGGGCGTTTTCCCGTCACGGACTAGCACGGAGTTCCAGACGGTGCGGGCGCTATAGGTGCCAGCTGGGACGGACTGCGAGAGCTTGATACGGTTTACCTCAGTCCCAGGGCGAAGAAAGGCACCATAGCCCGTTTTACCTGCGGGATTATAAATACATTCCGAATCGGAATATTTCCCATCATGGTTCAAATCAACCATGACGCTCGGGCTAGAGATAATCGGGTTGCCCCCCTCTTTGCCCTTTGCGTACTTGCAAGTGGCTGGGAGGGACAAACGGAAATCTTGGGTAAGGCTGTCAGCCTTCCAAGTCGAATCTACGCTAGCGTCATAGGCGGCATAGTCTACGCTCACGACTTGTTTATGGGTAGCGCCAGCCGTTCCCGTCATGCCCGCTATGAAATCGGGCGAACCCGAGGGCGAGCATAGCGAGAGGGACAAAGTCAGGAGAAGGGCGGCGAGGAGCAAGGGCAGCAGGAGCAGCCAACGGCGAAGGTGGAGCACTCGCACTGGTGAGCCAAGCAGTTCTCCCGGTAAGTCTACAAAGGCAAGCCTAACGCACCCGCCCTCACGAACGAACACGCCCCTACGCTTCTTAGGTTTATGAAGGAAATGAACGGTGCGCCCGACCAAGACGGGCGGTAAACCGCGGAACGTTCCTTCCGAGCGGCGAAAAGAGAGGGCGAAAATCTCCCAACCGGGTTCTATATCTGCATCAAATTCGGCGGGGAACGGTTCACGTTCACCCGACAAACGCTCACGCCCCGTGTCGTCGTAGCCCCATTGGCGTGCAACCGTTATGTCTACATCGGCGGGACTCATCAGAACATCTCGCTATCGTCAGCATAGCCCTCGGCATCTACTTTACCGTTCGGGAACATATCATCGAAATCGAAGATACTAGGGTCGATACCCTCGGAGTTTCGGGGGTCGGAACGATAGGGGAACATGAGCCTATAGGGGTCATATGCGGCGGGCGCATCGGCGGGGACGGTATCACCAGCGACTATGAGAACGTCTTTAAAGCCCTCATGGGTCAGGCAGTAAGCGGCGGTGAGAATAGCCCTAACAACGAGATTACGATAAATCTTCCCCTTGTACACGGGGCGGAGTTCAGATTCACAGAAGCGGTCAAGCAGAGGGATGATTGAACGGGAAATAGCAAGACGGAAACGAATATCGTGAGGGAAGTTCGGCGGCAGATTAAGACGGTCAGGGTCGAGAGCGAGAAGGGCAGGCCACAGAATATCGCCGCCCTGCTGCCTAAATTGCTTTATCAAATAAACGGCGTAGCCCAAAACAGCCGTGTCAGTAGGATTGACAGAGGGGTGCGCAATGATATAAGAGCGGCGATTATCCTGCAAAAGCGGGAGACATATACGGGCGAGATTGACGGTCAGATGGGTCTTGGTGCCGGACATTTTTGTACTTCCTTTCTAAAGGGTTCGGAGACAGGTCAGGGGAACGAACAAGAGCCGAGTTTTCGACAGCCCCCCAGTTTCCAACAGGCTGCGTTGTTCAGACGTACTACGCCCATTGAAAACAGGGGAGCTATCGAAAACTCTAGGGCGAACCGCCCCCAGTAAAAGGTGTCCCGCCCTAGGCCAAAGCGGGACACGACAGAACGCTACTCGGCGTCAGGCTCCATGCAAGTAGCCCAAATAAAATCAAGGTCACGAGGACTACGACCTGAATAGAGGGTATGTTGGACATAGATGGAGCAGAATGCGCGACCTTCCTCGGTCGAACCAGTGCCCAAGAGATTTGCGGGTAACACCTGCCCATCGAGCACAACGCCAGCTATCTCCAAACTGAAAAGACTGTCATCCTCGCAGAGCGCCACAATAACGTCCCCGAGCTGGAACAGTTCGACTGCGACCCCATCAAGGTCAGTCTGCTGGAACGGCTCGACCCCCTCAGGGACAGGGTCGGCATCAATCAGACGGGAGGGAAATTCGTTCGTAGGCATTTCTGTACTTCCTTTCTAAAAGGTCATCTGCCTGACTTCTTACACCACCGATAATAGCAGCTATCAAATAGTCAGGCAGATGACCTTTTTGCTCCATAAAGTACACACATACAATGATAGTAATAGCGCGAAGGTTGCAAATCGGTTGCCCAAACAGAAGGCCCCTGACAAGCTCGCGCTGGTCAGGGGCCTAAAATCGCCTGATATAGGGTATTACCGCACTATTGTAGCCGCGAAATCCCGCCATAGGGCACCTATCAGGACAAATTCATCAGTCAGAACGTGAACGGCTAGTTATCGGAAGTATTCTGCAGCAGACTGTCTCAATCTGTAACAAGCAGAGCTTATTTGGCCCCCCATCTGTTACAGATTGAGACAAACAAACTTGCCCACCGACACAATCTCAATCTGTAACATCTGGCCGTCCAAATTGGGTCTAGCTGTTACAAATCGAGATAAACGGAAAGGCAGGCAGCCAATGTCTCGTTCTGTAACATCTAGCCACGCAAATCGACTCTTACTGTTACAGATTGAGACAAATAGGCAGGCGGGAAAATAACATCTCGATCTGTAACAGTTGGCGACCAAAAACGGGCCCAGGTGTTACAGATTGAGATTGTTTTGGAGCAAGCGCGGTGCCGATGGGCTATTCCACATTTAGCTCTTGCATAACTGTGCATAGTGTATATATACTGTGCTTACCGGTTATATACACGTGTAGCCCAACAGCTAAGGAGCCGCTGTGGACATCATCCTATCCAATTCGAGCGACAAGCCCATCTACGAGCAGATATCCTCGCAGGTCAAAGCTCAGATCCTTTCGGGCACGCTCGCTGCGGGAGCCAAACTCCCCAGCATCCGTGCACTCGCGAGCGACCTGGGTGTGAGCGTCATCACCACCAAGCGCGCCTACGCCGACTTGGAGCAGCTTGGCTTTATCTGTACCGTGCAGGGCAAGGGCTGCTTTGTCGCCGAGGGCAACCAGGAACTCTTGCGCGAAAACCAGCTCTGCCATATCGAAGAGCTACTTGCGAAAGCGGCGAGCCAAGCCGAAACCCTGGGCGTCACGCGCGACAAACTGCACGAGATGCTCGACCTGGTAGCCCCCGAAACCATGCAGTAGCCATCTGTAAGAAAGGCTATACCATGCAAAACCTTTTAGAACTCAAAGGCATCTCACGCCGTGTGAGCGACCGCTTTTCACTACGCGACGTCACGCTCGCTGTGGAGCCTGGCCAGATCGTTGGCTTTGTAGGCGCAAACGGCGCCGGCAAGACAACGACCATTCGCGCCGCGCTCGGGCTTATAAAGCTCGATGCCGGCGAGGTGCACCTGTTTGGGCAGCGCTGTGGCGCCGACGCGCCCGATGAATCGCAACGCCATTTACGCTCCCGCGTCGGTCTTGTCCTGGACACGTGCCCCTTTCCCTCCACGCTCAGGGTGGGCCAGATCGAGTCGCTCGTAGGCCCGGCGTACCCCACGTGGGACCGCGAAACGTTCGCCGGATTCATCAACCGATTTGGCCTCGATCCCAAGACAAAGGTCAAGGACCTCTCCCGCGGCATGGGCATGAAACTGCAGCTTGCCTGTGCACTCAGCCACAATGCCAAGCTGCTCGTTTTGGACGAAGCCACCGCGGGCCTCGATCCCATGGCACGCGAGGAGCTGCTCGATGAGCTGCTTGTTTTTGTCGCCGACGGTCAGCACAGCGTGCTGCTCTCGAGCCACATTACGTCCGACCTCGATCGCGCCGCCGACCGCGTCATCTGCATCGATAACGGCTCGATTGTGTTTGACCTGCCGCGCGAGGACATTACCGACCGAGCCGGCATCGCCCACTGCACCCAAGCGCAGGCCGCCGAGCTTATGGCTTGCGTCGAAGGTGCCCATGCCGCCCGCCACGCCTACAGCGTGGACGTGCTCGTGCCCAACCGTCGCGATACGCTCGAGGCCTTCCCCGAGATTCCCTGCGATCGGGCAACCATTGATGACTATCTTCGCCTCATGCTGAAAGGAGCTTCGAAATGAAACGCGCCTTTATGTCCGAGCTCGCCATCGCTCGCTCGCTTATCCCGAGCATTGCGGGCGTCGGCTTGTTCATCTTCGTCGTGTTGACCCTCGCCAACGCATCGGACGGTGACTCTGGCATGAGTGCTGGCGCCTGCGCGGTCAGTGCCATGTCGCCTATCATGGTCATGAACTCACTGGCTGGTTTCGACAATCAAAACGGTTGGGAGCGCTACCGGGCAACGCTGCCCTTCTCGCGCAAAGACATCATCTGCGCACGCTACCTGTGCATCGTTGTCTTCTCGGCCATCATGGCCTGCGCCGCCGTGCTTTTGAACATCATCGCCCTTCCGTTCTTCAACAGCGCGGGCGTGACCTCGACAGGACAAACCGTCTTTGAGATCGCAATAGCCTCGGCAGCCTCGATGCTCATCTCCCTCATGATGGTGTTTTTGACGCAGCCGCTGTTCTTTCGCTTTGGACACATGGAGGCGCTGCGCCTATCCGTTGGCCTGTTTGCCCTGCTTGGTTGCGGCACCATGGCCACGCTGAGCTCCTCCAACCCCATCAGCAACTGGCTCATGTCGATTGCCGGAGCGAATCCCGATCCTGCCGTTCTGGGCTGTCTGTGTGCAGGCATCGCCGTGCTGGCCCTCGTGCTATGTGCAATCAGCTGCACCGTCAGCACCAAGGTCTATCGAGCACGCGACCTGTAATCGACAGCTAAAGGACTTGGGCGGCACCCTACCTCATTTACTAGATAAGACGAAGCAGCAACAACGCCGCCGCCCTTCGAAGCATGCCGTTTAGATCTTGGAAACCAAAGAGAAGTCGACAGCATATCGACAATTCGAGCCTTCACCAAATGGCTCCCCGGAACATAACCCCCGTCTCGCCGCGGCCATATCAAACCTTCATGGAGGGGCGGTATCCTCATGTCCATAAAACTCGCAGGATAAACCCATTATCCAAGGAGGCACCGCACCTGTGTCGTGGGTTGTCGCAGCATTTGCGTCAGCATTCTTTGCCGGCATCACATCCATCTTGGCCAAATGCGGCATCAAGCAGACCGACTCCGATGTCGCGACGGCCATTCGCACCTGCGTGGTGCTCGTTTTCGCCTGGGCAATGGCGGGCATTTCTGGATCCATTGGAACCATTGGCAGCATCGAACCCAGATCCTGGCTCTTTCTCGTCCTCTCGGGACTCGCTACCGGTGCTTCGTGGATCTGTTACTTTAAGGCGTTGAGCATCGGAAATGTCAATAAGGTCGTACCGGTCGACAAGATGAGCACCGTGCTCGCCGCGCTGGTCGCCATCGCGCTTTTTGACGAGACGAGCAACCTTGCGGTTAAGCTCGTGGGAACCGCTGTCATCACCCTCGGCACGTTTTTAATGATCGAGAAGAAGCAGTCCGCCGAACCCGAGCAGCAGCAAGACCGAACCTGGCTCGCTTACGCCTTCGGCGCCGCCGTGTTCGCGGCACTCACCTCCGTCCTCGCCAAGATCGGCATCGAAGGCGTCGAGTCAAACCTGGCCACGGCAATCCGCACCTGCGTGGTACTGGTTATGGCATGGGCGATCGTGGCAGCCAAGGGAAAACTGGATCAGGTCGCGCACGCTGACCGGCGCGAACTCACATTTCTCGCAACATCGGGCATCGCGACCGGAGCATCGTGGCTGCTCTATTATTACGCCATCGCCACAGGCCAGGTGAGCGTCGTGGTGCAGATCGACAAACTATCGATTGTCGTATCGGTACTATTTGCACGCCTGGCATTCAACGAAAAACTCTCACGACGCAACGCCATCGGTCTCGCCCTCATCGTCCTGGGCACCGCCGCGCTCGCGATTTGGAAATAGCGCGGCCAGCAGCCGCTACATCCTCACACCTGGTTTGGGATGCCTGTACTGACCGTGGGATGCCGTGCGCTTACCGTGCGAGATGGCAAATTTTGGACAACAGTGCAGGCAACGAAGGCAGGCTGCGCACTCCGGCTTTGTCCAGACGGGAAGGCCGTCGCGCATCTCAATCGCCGCCATGGGGCAGCGCTTGGCACACAAGCCGCAGCCGATGCAGCGATCGGCATCGACGGCAAACTTGCTCGTCTGTTGCATGCGCGGCAGCCCAATTGCGTGATACGCGCACGATGCAAACAGAGGCACGCGATGGCGCATCATGTTGCCCGTGCGGCGTGCCCGCACCGCCTCGATCACGGTATCAATCTGCGCCTCGGCAGCTCTATTGATACCCTCAACCTTTTGAGGGTCAGACAGGTCGAAAACAGGCGTCCAGGTATCGGGCATCTTGACGCTCATCGCCGCATCTAACTCGAGCCCACGCTCGTGTAGCAGATCGCGGGCGAACTTGGCCGATTGCCCGGTCGTCGAACCATATGTCGAGACATAGAACGTATAGGGGCGCTCGCCGCCCTTTGTGCCGGCAGCAACCGATAGGTCGACAGTCTTCAAAAACTCAATCATTGGCGTCGGCAAGCCCCAGGCGTATACCGGGGCGACAAACCCCAGCCGACAGGGGCCTTCCATCACAGCAAGGTGAAGGATCTCGGCATCAAAGCGCTCAATCGACATAACTTTGTCGCTTGTCGCCGCTGCAATGCGACGCGCCACATGTTCGCTGTTCCCTGTCGCGCTAAAGTACAGGATCATCTCGTACCCCTGGAATTGACTCGTGAAAAACCGCGCTACTTGCGCAGCGACTTGGGCAGCGGAATGCCGGCGGCGATGACGGCGGCGATGATCATACAGACGATACCCTTGAGTGGGAAGCACATGAGCAGCAGGCCCACGACCATGACCGGCTGACGCATGACCGCACCCATCGTCGATGCCGTGCAGACGGCGACGCAAAAGACCGGATCTGCGCCGGTGAGGATGGCCAGGCCATAGCCCAGGCTTACGCCCGAGAAGATAACCGGGAAGAAGTGGCCGCCGCGCCAACCAAGGTTGATGAGGGCGGGGGTCAGCATGGCCTTGACAAGACCGGTCGCGATAAGCACGCCGGCGGGAATGGTCAGATAGGTTTCCATGAGCACGTCGGCCTGGGTCTCGCCGGCAAACATGGTGTAGGGCAGGACCGTGCCGCAGATGGCGAGCGCCAGACCGGCCAGCATGGCCTTGACGACAGGGCGCCCCCCTATTGCATGGGACAGTGCCTCGCTTGCGTGCTCGGAGACAAAGTACAGCCAGCCGCAGATTGTTCCGATCAACGACAGAGGGACGAGCCAGGTAAGCTCTAGGTTGCCCACCTCGGCGGACTCGAACCTGGGCATGCCCATGCCGCCGCCCACAAGCTTGCCAAGCAGCAGGTAAGTGCCCAGACCGCCGGCAATCGCAATACCGTAGACCACCGTCTTTTGCGCCTTGGGCAGCTTGATGGTGATCTCGCCGGACGCGGACTCATCGTCGGCGTCTTCGCCCTGGTCGTCGGCGCTACCGGCAAGCGGTGCCACAAAACCAAAGACGGGCGCGGTAAAGAGCGCCGTCAGCGCGGCCTGGGTGCCCAGCAGCGTGAGCTCCCTAAACTCGGCGCCAAAGCGACGCATGCGGTCGCCGACCCAGCTGCACAGACCAGCGATAACGCCGGTCAGGCCGGCCTCCGGTCCAATGCTTCCGCCAAACAGCAGCGGCAGCAATGCCGCGAGCGAAAGCTTGCCCAGGTTGTCGTACGGGTAGCGCCCGTCTTGCTTAACCTTAGCCATCACCTGGTTGAGG
>DBEZQF010000071.1:0-1084 GCA_048254795.1 Collinsella sp.
CCCGCTAAAGTGTTTGCTGGGCAAACGCAAAGCCTGCGTCAAACCCTCGTGTGCTCTTCTTAAATCATGCATTGTAGCAGTCAAAGTGCGTTAAGATACTTCCCCAGTATTGGGCGCCCAAGGTTGGGCTGGGTCCTACGAGGCCTGCAGCCGACCGGTCGCATGGAAAAAGGAGAAACATGGCTACGTTCTTTCCCGGTGAGTCCCACACGTTTTCGGAGTATCTGCTGGTCCCTGGTTACTCGTCCTCGCAGTGCATCCCCAACAACGTCTCTCTTAAGACGCCGCTAACCCGCTTTAAGCGCGGTGAGAAGCCGGCAATCACCTTGAACATCCCCATGGTTTCCGCCATCATGCAGTCCGTCTCGGGCGTCGACATGGGTGTCGCGCTCGCTACCGAGGGCGGCCTGTCCTTCATTTACGGTTCCCAGAGCGCCGAGTCCGAGGCCGCCATGGTCAAGGCCGTCAAGGATCACAAGGCTGGTTTCGTTCAGTCCGATTCCACGCTGACCCCTGACATGACCATGGAGCAGGTCATCGAGCTCAAGGAGAAGACCGGCCACTCCACCATGCCGGTCACCGACGACGGCACTCCCAAGGGTAAGCTCCTGGGCATCGTCACCAGCCGTGACTATCGCCCCAGCCGCGATGACCACCAGACGAAGGTCTCCGAGTTCATGACCCCGCGTGAGCAGCTCATCGTGGGCGACAAGAACATCAGCCTTAAGGTTGCCAACGACGTCATCTGGGACAATAAGCTCAACGCCCTGCCCATCGTCGACGACTACGATCACCTCATGGGCATCGTCTTTCGCAAGGACTACGACAGCCACAAGACCAACCCCAACGAGCTGCTCGACGGCGACAAGCGCTACATGGTCGGTGCCGGTATCAACACCCGCGACTATGCCGAGCGCGTGCCGCTGCTCATCGAGGCCGGTGCCGATGTCCTGTGCATCGACTCTTCCGAGGGCTTCAGCGAGTGGCAGAAGCGCACCATCGAGTGGATCCGCGCCAACTACGGCGAGGACGTCAAGGTCGGTGCCGGCAACGTCGTCGACGCCGAGGGCTTCCGCTTCCTGGC
>DBEZQF010000072.1:0-4560 GCA_048254795.1 Collinsella sp.
AACATCGACAGGTCGTTCTCGCCGTCGCCAAAGGCAATCGCCTCGCTCGCGTCGATACCAAGCCGCTCGAGCGTCGCCGCCACGCCCAGGTCCTTGCCGCCGTTAGCGGGAATAATGTCGCAGAACAGGTCGCACCAGCGCGTGGTGAGCGAATGCGACACGGCGTCGGTCACGATATGCTCGTCGGCCGGGTCCACAAAGGCGCAAAACTGGTAGACCGGTGCGTCAAAGGCGTGCTCAAACGGCTCCTCGTGGTAGACGATTCCCGCGTTGCTGCCAGCCGTCACCACGCGCTCGGACAGGCGGTTCACAAACGAGTTCTCGCCCTGCATGCACAGCGAGTCGTAGCGCCCCTGCGCCACCTGGCCCACAATCACCGCGACGTCGTCCGAATCGATCGGGCAGCTGCGGTAAACCCCCTCGGCATCAAAGCAGTGCTGGCCCGAAAGCGTAATGTACGCATCCCAGCCCAGGTCGAACAGCCAGTCCGGCATCTGGTAGGTCGGACGGCCCGTGGCGATCACGCACGCAATCCCCTGCTCGTGAAAGCTGTCGAGCACCTGCTGCGCCGACGCCGGAATCCGGTGGGTCTTAAAGCTCAGCAGCGTGCCGTCGATATCGAAAAACGCGGCTTTGATCATTCTCGCCTACTCCTCGCCCTCGAGCTTTTCGCTCGCCTCGAGCCACGCCATCTCCAGCTCGTCCATGGCGGCGTGAGCCTCGTCGATCTTTGCCTGCTGCTCGCCGAGCGCCGTGTAGTTGGTGGGATCGACTTGGGCCATTGCTGCCTCGGCCTCCTCAACGCGGGTGCGCTGCGTCTCCATCTTGCGCTCGAGCGAACTCACCTCGCGGCGGAGCTTCTGGCGCTCGGCGTTGGACAGGCCGTTGGGCTGACCGCTCGACTTGGGCTTTTCGGCCGCAGCTGCCGCGGCACCGGTGTCGAACGTGCCGGTCTTGGCGCTCGGCGCGCCCACGGGCTCGCCCTCGGCGGTAGCGTTGCACAGGCGCAGGTACTGGTCCACGCCACCGGGCATATGCGTCAGGTGGCCGTCGAGCAGCGCCCACTGCTGGTCGGTCACGCGCTCCATCAAAAAGCGGTCGTGCGTCACCAGGATCAGCGTGCCGGGCCAGCCGTCCAGCAGGTCCTCGACAATCGCGAGCATGTCGGTATCCAGGTCGTTGCCCGGCTCGTCCAGGATGAGCACGTTGGGCTCGTCCAGAATCGTCAGCAACAGCGACAGGCGACGGCGCTGGCCGCCCGAAAGATCGCCGATGCGGCTCCAGAGCTGCTGCGTCGTAAAGCCCAGACGCTCGCAGAGCTTCTCGGGCGAAGTCTCCTTGCCGTCGATGACGTAGTACTTCTTATAGTTGCCGAGCACCTCGCGGATCGTGTCGCCCATGTAGGGCTTGAGCTCCTCGAGCTGCTGCGACAGCACGCCAAAGCGCACTGTCTGGCCAATCTTCACGCGGCCGCGCGTGGGTTCAATCTTGCCCTGGATCACGTCGAGCAGCGTCGACTTACCGGCGCCGTTCTCGCCCAAAAGGCCATAGCGGTCGCCCGCACCAATGAGCCAGGTCACATCGGTGAGCACCTGCTTGGGCGCGCCGTCGGTATCGGCATAGCCGGCATCCACGTCGACCACATCGATAACCTGCTTGCCCAAGCGGCTCACGGCCAAGCGCTTGAGCTCCAGCTCGTCACGCACGGGCGGCACGTCGGCGATCAGCTCACGAGCGGCATCCACGCGAAACTTGGGCTTGGTGGAACGAGCCTGGGCACCGCGGCTCAGCCACGCGAGCTCCTTGCGCGCCATGTTGCGACGGCGCTCCTCGGTAACGGCGGCCATGCGGTCGCGCTCCACGCGCTGCAGGATGTATGCCGAATAACCGCCCTCGAAGGGATCGACCTGGCCGTCGTGGACCTCCCACATGCTGGTGCAGACCTCGTCCAAGAACCAGCGGTCGTGCGTGACCACGAGCATGGCACCCTGGCCGCGCTGCCAGCGGGCCTTTAAGTGACGCGCGAGCCAGTTGATGGTGCGCATATCCAGGTGGTTGGTGGGCTCGTCGAGCATGAGCACGTCGTAATCGCCGATCAGCAAGCGCGCGAGGTCCACGCGACGGCGCTGACCGCCCGAAAGCTCGCCCACCGTGCCCTCCCAGGGCACATCGCTAATAAGACCGGCCAGAATCTGGCGCGTACGCGGACTCGACGCCCACTCATACTCGGGCGTGTCGCCGACGACGGCATGATGCACGGTGTCGGTATCGACCAGGTTGTCCTTTTGGCCGAGCAATCCGATCGTCGTGTCGCGGCGATGCGTCACGCGGCCGTCGTCGGGCTCCAACGTGCCGGCGAGTACGCTCAGCAGCGTCGACTTGCCGTCGCCGTTTTTGCCGACGATACCAATACGGTCGCCCTCGCCCACGCCGAGCGTCACGCTATCGAAAATATGCTTGGTGGGAAACTCTAGGCTGACGGAATCGCATCCCAAAAGAATCGCCATATGCCCTGCTCCTTCGTAGAAAATCAACGTTGTCCATGATAGCAGCGAGCCCCACCCCAAACCACCACGAAGGTGCCTGTCCCCTTTGTGGTGGTCGTTTCGGTCGCAGAGCAAAAAGGCGGGCCATCTCCCGAAAGAGATGACCCGCCCCTCCAATCAGTCCCGCGGCAACCGTGGCCGCCGCGGGCCTCAAGCATGTCCCAGACTAGGAGAACATGCCGGTGAGGTAATCATTCAGCCGCTTATCCTTGGGCCGTTGGAAAATCTCGTCAGTCTCGTCGTACTCGACCATATCGCCCATGTAGAAGAACGCCGTGCGGTTGGACACACGCGACGCCTGCTCCATGTTGTGCGTCACGATGACGATGGCGCGGTCGGCAACGATCGATGACATCAGGTCCTCGATCGCCAGCGTCGAGATGGGGTCGAGCGCCGAACAGGGCTCGTCAAACAGGATCACGTCGGGGTTGAGCGCCAGCGTGCGCGCGATGCACAGGCGCTGCTGCTGACCGCCCGAAAGCGCGTAGGCGCTCTTGTCGAGCTTGTCCTTGACCTCGTCCCACAGCGCCGCACCACGCAGGCTTTCCTCGACCATGCGATCAAGCTCGTCGCGGTCGGTAATGCCGTGACGCTTTGGCGCAAACGTGATGTTGTCGCGAATGGACTTGCGGAAAGGGTTGGGCTGCTGGAACACCATGCCAATGGAGCGACGCAGCTCGTACGTGTTCTCGGTCCTGGTGTTCACATTGCGTTCGCGGTAGTTAATCTCGCCCTCCACGCGGCAGCCGCGAATCTCGCGATTCATAAGGTTGAGACTGCGCAAGAAGGTCGACTTACCGCAGCCCGAAGGCCCAATGAGCGCCGTGATCTCACCCTTGTGAAAGTCGAGCGACGTGTCGTGTAGCGCATGGTGGTCGCCATAGTACACGTTGACGTCCTTGGTGGAGAGCACGACCTCGTCGCTCACGGCCTTGCCACTCACGCGAACACGCCTCTCGCTCTCCCCCACGCTCGACAGGAAGTCCTGGGTGTCGGACGATGCCGCTTCGGTTGCGGGCGTTACATTCATCTCGCTCATTCGGCCGTCATCTTCCTTGCCAGTTGCTTGCCCACAATGCGGGCGATTACGTTAAACAACAGCACGCAAATCATCAGCAGTGCAGCGGTGCCCCAGACGATCTGCTGGGCCTCGGGGCTGCCCTCGCCATAGATCTTGTAGATATGCACGGCGAGCGACTCGCCGGGGCGGAACACGTTCCAGGCACAGGTGGGGCTCGACAGGTTAAAGCTCAAGAAGTTCAGGCGAACCGGCGAGCTCATACCCGAGGTAAAGAGCAGTGCTGCGGCCTCGCCAAACACACGGCCGGCCGAAAGCACGATACCGGTCACGATGGCAGGCATGGCCTCGGGGATCAGGATGTGCAGCGTAGCCTCCCAGCGAGTGAGGCCCATGGCCAGGCACGCATCGCGCTGGGCCTGCGGCACGTCCTCGAGCGCCTGCTGGATCACGCGCACCAGGATGGGGATGTTGAACATGGTGAGCGCGACGGCGCCGGAAATGATGGAGTACTTCCAGCCCAGCTGCACCGAGAACACCAGAAAACCGAACATGCCGACGACGATGGAAGGCAGCGAGGACAACGTCTCGATGGCGGTGGAGGCGATGTCGCGGATGGGTCCGTCCGGCGCGTACTCAACCAAAAAGACCGCTCCGCCCAGGCTGATGGGCACCGAGATGATCAGGGTGATCAGCAGCAGGTAGAACGAGTCGAACAGCTGGTAGAGCACGCCGCCCTGCGTTCCGTTGGCGCGCGACGGCTCCGTGAGAAAGCCCGGCTGGAACAGCGTCGAGATGCCCTCGAACAGGATATAGGCCACCATGGAGACGACGATGAGCATGACGATAGCGACGATCGCCGTCAACACGCCCGTGGCGAAGCGGTCCTGCTTTTGGACACGCCCGAGCCTCGCCTCGTCGATGTGGATACGCGTGCTAGCCACGAGCCTTCGCCCCCTTGCGGCCGATAAGGTGGATGATCAGGATGAAGATGAG
>DBEZQF010000073.1:0-1348 GCA_048254795.1 Collinsella sp.
CCACCCTACGCGGGCCTTCGCAGCCACGGACGTCGACAGCGACCACTTCCCCATCGTGCCCGCCGCCGAGCTCGACATGGTTGTCGTGCCGCTCGTGGCTTTCGACCGCACCGGCGCGCGCCTGGGCTACGGCGGCGGCTGTTACGACCGCTACCTGCCCACGCTCTCGCCCGCATGCCAAATCATCGGCATCGCCTTTGACGAGCAGCGTGTCGACCACGTTCCCACCGACGCCCACGACCTGCCGCTACCCCACATCATCAGCGCCTAACGGCTGGCGCACCTCCCGACGGCCTAGTGCTCCTCGCCGGCGCGGGCCAGGTCGTAGGGCGTGGTCTGGTAGACGTAGTAGTTGAGCCAGTTGGTGTAGAACAGCTGAGCCTGGCTGCGCCAGACGTTGCGCGGCTCGGCAGTGGGGTCGTCACCTGGGAAGTAATGCGCCGGCACCTCCGGGTTGAGTCCGCGCTTCACGTCACGCTCGTACTCCAGACGCAGCGTGTCGGTATCGTACTCGGGATGACCAAAGACAAAGAAGCGGCGGCTGTCGGTCGACTTGACGATGTACAAGCCCACCTCGTCGGACACGGCCACAACCTCAAGCTGCGGCTCGGCCTCCACGTCCTCGCGGCGCACATCGGTGTTGCGCGAATGCACGGCATAGAAACGGTCGTCAAAGCCGCGGACCAGCGGGCTTTGCGGCTTCACCAGATAATGCTCGAACACGCCGCTCGCCTTTGCCGGCAGGTCGTGCTTCTGGATACCGTAATGATGGTACAGGCCGGCCTGCGCGCCCCAACAAATGTGCAGCGTAGAGTGCACGTGCGTGGTGGACCAATCCATAATCTGGCAGAGCTCGGGCCAATAGTCGACCTCTTCGAACGGCATCTGCTCCACCGGCGCGCCCGTGATGATCAGGCCGTCGTAGTGGATGTCGCGGATGTCGTCGAACGTGCGGTAGAACGTCTCCAGGTGGCCGGCGCTTACGTGCGTGGCCTCGTGCGTCTTGGTGCGCAGCAGGTCCACCTCCACCTGCAGCGGCGTGTTGGAGAGCTTGCGCATGATCTGCGTCTCGGTGGCGATCTTGGTGGGCATGAGGTTGAGGATGAGCACGCGCAGCGGACGGATGTCCTGGTGCAGCGCGCGGTACTCGGTCATGACAAAGATGTTCTCGCTCTCGAGCTGCGCGGCGGCAGGGAGGGCGTCGGGAATGCGAATGGGCATGGATGCTCCTTACGAGTCAGTTGCAGCTATGGTACAACGACCGGCCCCATCCGCGCGAGTGTATCGCCCCGAGACACCGCCAGTGGTCCAAAACAGCCAAAAGTAGAGATTAAGGCATGTCCCAAAA